>JAKASM010000050.1 GCA_021819045.1 Microcaldota archaeon
ATCTACTCATTTGCAGTTACTATTGTAACAGGGGTGGTATTTGCAGCGGTCTCTTTCGCAATAAGCGGGTTCATAGCCACATACGCATTCCATAATTCTTCGTATACTTTGTTCATACAGCTTGCATCCATATCTATACTCTCATCAATGCTCTTTGGCGCTTCTTTCTCTGCGCTATTAGGGTTTAACAAAGGCTCCCACATCGCAACCATAAACACCATGCAGGCAGCCCTCCAGGCGGTGCTGGCCGTATCTCTTGTGCTGCTCGGCTTCGGCCCGGCAGGTCCAATAATCGGATTGATACTTGGATACTTTGCAGCGTTTCTATATTCTCTGCATCTTATATATAGGAAGAACGGCCTCAGGATGCTCGTAAAGCCATCAAAAGCATCCATAAAGAGGATATTCAAATTCTCGCTACCGGTCGCCGGGGCTAACGCAGTGCAGTCCATAACAAGCAATTTTTCTCTTATAGTATTAGGAATATTTGCCACCTCGTTTGTTATAGGCAACTTCGGTGTAGCATCGAGGGTTAACTCCCTCATAGATGTAATATCTGGATCAATTAGCGTATCTCTGCTTGCAATGTTCTCAACCACTCTGGTGAACAGCAGGACTAACAAAAAAGTAGGCAGGTTCTACAACTATACAATATATTATTCAGTTCTGCTCCTTGCTCCAGTTCTGCTATTCATAGCGGTACTAGCAAAGCCATTCTCGTATGTTGCATTCAGCGGTGTTTACACTATAGCGCCTTTATACATAGCAATAATGTCTATAGGGACGCTGGCAGGCCTTGCAGGCGGCTACGCATCGACTCTTCTGATAAGTGCAAAGAAGGTTAAGGAAGTACTAAAGTACAACCTGATCATTGCTGCGGTCCAGCTTATTCTTTTGCCGGTAGTAGTGCCTGCCTTCAAAGGGCTAGGCCTGATACTAATACTATATGCTGTAACCCCTGTGCTTGCAGATATCTTATTCATAGCGAAAAGCGCAAGCCTGTACAGGCTGGACTTCGATTCGGGGAAGCTATTCAGGATACTTGCATCGAATGCGGTAACCATGCTGCTGATAGTCCCTCTGATGCTGGTTTTCGGAGGGAATTTCATACCATTGCTCATAACCGCAGCCATAGAGGTAATATTCGTATATCCGATAGCACTTGGGGTTTTCGGGGCGCTTAAAAGAAAGGACATAAGGATAATAAGTCAGATGACAGACAATGTGCCTGTGATGGGTGTAACAATGCGCGTTATTCTTGATTATGCCGCACATTTCGCCAAAGTATAAAATCCTTCAAAGCAAGTATAAAGCAAATTGCAGTAGGCATAAACATGCAAAGATGCTTTATAGCTGTAGATCTTCCCGAAGAGGTGAAGAAGTCCATATCCGAATCAGCCAGCCTGCTAAAAGGCAATGCAAAGTTTGTCGAGACCCAAAACCTTCACATAACCATGCTATTTTTAGGAGACCTTCCCGAAAGTAAGGTGGACGCAGTGAAAAAAATACTGTCAAATCTCGACACCAAAGCGTTTCCAATAGAAGCAAAAGGACTTTCTTACTTCGGCGGCGATTTTCCAAGAGTTATATTCGTGTGCATAACTGAAGGGGCTGATGAGCTGGCTTCGATGTCTAAGCGCATTTCCACAGAAGCCAAAAGCCTTGGCATCAAAACAGATGGGAAAGGCTTTAAAGCTCACATAACTGTTGCAAGGTTAAAAAATGGCAATGTAGATGCTGAGCAGCTGAAAAACCTATCAAGCGAACTGAACAAAAAGGTTTTCGGAAGATTCATGTGCAGCGTGATAAAGCTCAAGTCCAGCAGGCTTTCTGAAAAAGGGCCTGAATACACAGATATCTACATCAAAACTCTTTCTTCTTGAGACCGCGTTGGAACTGCTCTAAGGTCAGCGTGTTCTCCAGTTCGCCAGGTTTGTACAGCCTGTTTTCCATAAGCACATCAAAGCTCATTCCTGTGTGTAGGTCTATGGCTATATGCCTTACAGCAGTTCCGAAAAGATCAACTTCATATACCGGTACAGACCTTTCTGAAAGCCATTCTGCCAGATGAACTACAGGGCTTGGTCCGCTTTTGTTCTGTAGGCCAATTATCCTTGCTTCAAGGTTAGGCATCCTGGTTTTTCGTATAAAGCCGTCCATCTCATATTTCAGTCCTGGCGTGAAATCTACAAATCGCGCAGCAAATTCGCTCCTAGAGTTGACTTCGTATATACTTATGAATACATCATATGTGATAGATACGGCAGATACATATCTGGCTTTCAGCTCATTGTAGTCGAACTGGCTCCACCACTGCCCTACGTCCAGATAAACAGGTCCGCCGCTCATATCAACCTTGCTTTTGGAGATGTGAGGCCTTGCCTTGAATGACCTAACATATGGTTTCGTATTAAAGTCATGCCGGCCCATGTCTTCAACCAATAAGGATTCAAATGTCATAAAATCGCCTATAAAGATATGCTTGGCTACCCAATATAGGGTTTTTCCCCTACCTTTATAAATCTTATTTCCATAACTTTATTGACTACTTATCTTTAGCAGTGAGCAAATGAAAATAGATATCCTAGAAGATAATGTGAATATATTGCGGTTCAGGCTCAATGGTGCAACCAATGCATACGCTAATGTATTGCGAAGGGCAGCGATAGGCAGCGTACCGGCATTTGCGATAGACACTGTAACAATATACGAAAATTCAAGCTCAATGTTTGATGAGTATATAGCCCACAGGATTGGCCTGATACCTATATCGACTCCAGCCAAAGGGTATAATACAAAAGACGAGGTGCTTTTTACTCTCGAGGCTGAGGGGCCGAAGACCGTATACTCTTCAGAGATAAAGTCGTCAGATAAGGAGGTAAAGGTTTCGAATGGTGCAATACCTGTAATAAAACTTGCGGAGGGCCAGCGTATAAGGCTTGACGGCAAGGCCAGACTTGGTACAGGCTCAATGCATGCAAAGTTTCAGCCTGGGCTAGTCACATATGAACAAAAAGCTGAAGATGAATTTGAATTCTATGTTGAAGCATTCGGTCAGATGCCACCCAGGCAAATAATTAATAAGGCTTTAGGTTCAATAGAGGAGCAGGCTGAGGCGCTCGCTGCCAAAGCCACGCAACTTTGAGCGGGGGTGGCAGAGCATGGCCAAATGCGCAGGACTGAGGTGTGCACAAAGCGCGCAGAACTCCTGTGTCTTTAGTGACTGCGAGAGTTCAAATCTCTCCCCCCGCAAATGATGTGTGTTTGAATGAAATCACATTTTGAAAGAATAGACATAAAAGAATGGATTGATCTCCTGGGCAGCGCCAACTCTGTGGAGAAGCAGAGAAAGGTATGGCTTAGGGTAAAAGAGATATTGTCAGTCCCTTCAAGGCAGAGGATAGCGGTTAACATATACAAGATAAATAAGGGCACAAAAGAAGGAGATAATGTAATCATACCAGGAAAGGTCCTTTCGGTTGGCCATATGGAGCATAAGGTAAACATTGCCGCGCTAGAGTACTCCGCATCAGCAGCAGAAAAATTGGCAAAGGCAGGATGTAAAATTATGGATCTAAGGTCAATGATGGACCAGAAAAGAATAAGCATAATAAGATGATGAAAATGGCTGGCAAAAAAGAGGGCCGAACAGAAAAGCTAATCTATGACGCCAAAGGAAAGATATTGGGAAGACTGGCGAGTCATGCTGCAAAGAGCCTGCTTCAGGGCAACGAAGTATCAATAATAAATGCCGAATCGGCAATAATAAGCGGCAGCAGAAAAGATATACTCAAAAAGTACAGGACAAGGGTGAACCTGAAAGAGAAGGCAAACCCCGAGCACTCGCCATACTGGTCGAGGAGACCCGACCTTCTTGTGAAAAGGGTGGTAAGAGGTATGTTACCATACAGGAAGCCGTCCGGAAAGGCAGCTTATAAGAGGCTTAGGGTCTATATAGGTATGCCAAATGAGCTTTCCTCACAGAAGCTTATAGAAACCGAAGCAAAGGATCCAAAGAGTATGTATGTTGGAAGCATAACGGTAAAGGAGCTTTCTAGGCTGCTCGGGTATAGCAGCAGATGATGATTGATATGGAGGATCAAACGAATAACTCAGAAATTACAAATGCACAGCAGGCCCAGCAGAAAGTTGAGCCGGTCGCTCAGCC
>JAKASM010000051.1 GCA_021819045.1 Microcaldota archaeon
TCCGATCTTGTGGATTTTATCCTTTTTAATATGTCATCTTGTGTTATCTCTAGGACTTTGTGCTTGCTTGCAGCTTCCTGGGCAATTTTTTGGGCTACACTTTCACACACGGCTTTTATGTCGGCGCCAGTAAACCTGTCGGTTTTGTCTGCCAATTCATCATAGTCTATATCATCGGAAATTGGCAGCTTCTTTAGGTATATGCCGAATATTTTCTTTCGGCCATTGAAGTCAGGCGGTGGCATATATATTATCTTGTCGAACCTTCCTGGTCTCAGTATTGCAGGGTCCATGATGTTCGGGGCATTTGTAGCTCCCACTATTATCACGTTGCTTATTTGCTGGAAGCCGTCCATCTCTATCAGAAGCTGCGATATGGCCTGTCTGCTAGATTCGTTCATTGTGGGGTTCTGTCTTGATTCTGCTATTGAGTCAACTTCATCGAAGAAAAGCACGCATGGGGCGTGCTTCTTTGCTGTCTTGAATATGTTTGAAATTGCTTTTTCGGTTTCCCCGGGGAATGCAGATATTAGATTTGATGCCTTTACATAGAAGAAGCCTGCTCTAACTTCATTTGCAAGAGCCCTCATCATTACAGTCTTTCCTGTGCCAGGAGGGCCGAAAAGTAGTATTCCCTTTGCAGGTCTTACATTATATGCTTTTGATATCCCTTTCTCCTCTATGGGAGCCAGGACCGCTTCTGTAAGTTCTCTTTTTACAGACTCGTAATCTCCAATGTCATCAAAATTTTCTGCAACATTTCCTGCTTCTAGGTCCTCAAATGCCTCTCCGAATTTCATCCTTAGATCCTGCTTCCTTATGTCAAGCGAATATACTATCTTTATGTTAAAGAATTCCAATAGGAAAATTATCCCTAAGGCTAATAGCATGCTTATGCCCATCGGGATAATCTGCAGAGGTATACCTGACACATAAGATAGCGCATATGCAAATAAAGGATATGCAACTCCGATTAGAGCTGCGTATGTTCCTTTGTATTTAGAGCGGCTGCCCGAGGCGATAGCCTCTATACCAAAGACAAGGAGCACGAATACTAACATCTCTGAAATATAGTATTCGGTGTCTATACCTGAGGCAGCTATTATGGCGTATGTTGCTGCATTTGATTGATCTATGACGTTTTGGCTTGCAAAGCTCGAGAGTATAGAATCTAGACCTGAACGGAAATTGAATAGCGTAAGCCCATGTTTAGCAGGGGTTATAAAAGGCGCAAGCTGACTTGATACCGAAGAAGCGTATCCTGATTTGGCATTGTATATTATGTATGCTGTATTCTGCACTCCTGAAACGCCGGACAGCACTGCGACTGCGAGAACAAAGGTTATAGCCACAGTAAGTGCCCTTTTGTACCCCACCATCAGTATTGCAAGTATGAACAGAGGTATTGCAAAGATATAGCCCAGGGGGGAAAATCCAACAGATATGAGGGCGTATATGAAAAATATCGTCCTGTAGTACATATATCCATAAATAAGCGATGCCGACATCACCAGTAAATATATCCATGACACTGCCGGCATCTGGTATAGTATCATCGGCATAATCAACACTGCCATGAAGATTAAGCCCAAGAAGGGCCTCTTCAGGGTTGAAAAGAACAGCAACATTGCTATAAGCCCCAATATCGGGAGAGGGTAGAACGGAAGGCCTACTCCTGCACTAAAGAATGCTATCAGGACGAGTATGCTGTCTATGAAATTTGGAGATTTTGATATTCTGGTAATCCTTTCATTGAGCCAATATACAAATATCGGCGTCCTGCGCTGCCGTTTTATGATCTCCTTTAACCTTCTTGCTTTCTCAGCACTTAACGTATTATTAAGCTCTGCCATTTTACCAGTCTGCCTGGCCTCACAATAATGTTTTCTCAAGCTTATTTATATTATTGGGAGGCTACTCTATAAACTCAGACAACTATATTAATATTTTGATGTTTAATACCATTAGCCCGTTGTAGCTCAATGGCAGAGCGGCCGGCTGTAGTCTGCATCACAGCATAGCTGTTAGATACCGGCAGGTTGGGCGTTCGACTCGCTCCAACGGGATGATGATTTTATGGAGAATTGTATATTCTGCAGGATTGCGGCTGGCGAGGCCGACGCATACAAAATATACGAGGATAAAGATTATGTTGCAATACTTGACATAGCGCCCTATGTAGAAGGACAGACCGTAGTAATAAGAAAAAAGCACTTAGACAGCAGTATATTCAATAATAGCGATGCCGAGATAAAGAAGATTATGATTGTATCAAAGAAGGTGGCAAGATTGTTGGAAAAGGCATTCAAACCTGAGAGGGTATGCCTAGTGTTCGAAGGGAAAGGCGTGCCGCATCTCCATGCCAAGCTTTACCCTGTGCACAAGACAGCACGCGAGTCTGATGCAGAATATATTACTCCAATGGGGTACCATGTTAGCAAAAGAAAACTTGAGTTGATTTACAATAGAATATTATCAAAAAACAGGAGCAATAATAAATAGATTGGCGGATATCCACATGTGCATTGCATGCCTTGGTAGTGTAGTGGTCTAGCATACGAGCCTGTCACGCTTGTGACCCGGGTTCGAATCCCGGCCAAGGCGTTTTTAATCTACCTTTATTGTGTCGCCGATCTTGGGCGCAAATGTCTCAAAGCCATCTGCGGCTAGTTTATCGGCAAGGGTAGTCGCGCTATCTGGATCGCCATGGACACAGACCACCTTGTTTGGCGAACTTTTTTTAACATAATTAAGTATGTCATCTATGTCTGCATGTGCAGACAGGTCGTGGAAGCTAACCGGGGTGCTTATTTTCCTCTTTTCCCCATCGATTGTGATGTAGCCCTTTTCCATAAGAGACCTCCCGTTAGTTCCCTCAACCTGATACCCTGTCAGGAAAATCTTTGAGTTCTTGTTCAATTTTGTTATATAATCTAGTACAGGCCCTCCATTCAGCATTCCTGCAGTAGTAACTATTATCGATGGCCCATCTAATGCTGCTTTCCTTTCATTTCTCTCACCTATCCACGTAGTCTCCTTTATTGCCTCTTCCAGGATGGCGGGGTTGGATATGAACCTTGGATAGTTCAAAGCGATGGTTGTGGCCTTTCTAGCCATTCCATCCACAAAGGTCGATCCTGTCAAACCATTTTTATATAAGATCGAGAGAACCTCCTGGCTTCTTCCAACAGCGAATACAGGCAAAAGGGCCGTACCGCCTTCCTGCAATACCTCCTTTATTCCGGCTATAAGATCCGATATCACAGTGCTCCTGTCGGGGTGCTTCCTCAATGCATATGTAGATTCTGTTATCAGCACGTCGCTATCTACTATCTCTGCGCCTTTATGCAGAGTCTGCTCGGAAAGCTTGAAGTCACCGGTGTATAGTATCCTCTTATTCCCTTTTGCATGCGGCTTCTCAACCAAGGTTATGGCGCTTCCGCTTATGTGGCCGGCATCATATAATGTTATGTCAAATTTTCCAAATCCTGCACTTGATCCGTATTCCAGACTTGTATACCTGCTAGAAAGAGCATTTATCTGCCTTTTATGGAATCTTACCTTTGTATGCTGCCTTTTGGCAATGTTTAACGAATCCTCAAGCAGGAGTTTGGATAGGCTTAAAGTGGGCATCGTCCCAAAGGTCGGTATGCTGGCTTCATTGTATATCCCTGGGGAGAAACCGCTATGGTCGAGATGGGCATGGCTTATCACCAATGCATCTATCTTTGGGATAGTTATAGGGTATTCTGTCTTGTGATCCAATTTTATACCGAAATCAAGCATTATATTGCGCTCATCCTTTAGGAGAATAGCAGATCTTCCAACTTCCTGAGCACCGCCTAAAAATTTTAGTTCCATAGATAACATCAGGATTAGTTATATGATGAAGGAACTATTCTGAATCTATTTAAATATTGGCATCTATATTATTGTGGTATTATGGCTGATGAGATTAATTTCCTTGATCTGGTTGCACTTACGAATATAACTCCGGGCCTTGTTGTTGAGAAATTTGGAGGCAAGATAAATTCTTCTTTTTTTGACGGGTCGAATATATTGGGCACCTTGAGACTTAAGGGCCTTGTGGATTTCACTGCAAATTTCCCTGGGCAGAGTGTTATATCTATAACAGAAGCTGGAAAACAGTTGCTGGCTGAAGCTGA
>JAKASM010000052.1 GCA_021819045.1 Microcaldota archaeon
TTGGCACTTCATAGCCCTGGAAGAAGAGCTGTTCAAAAAAGCAAGGAAGGGCCTTATGGTCGACAACGAGATAACTGCGGATAAGATATACTCCCTAGAGAGGAAAGGCAAGTACAAGATGTATTTCGTCGAGACGGTGACGCATCCAGATATAACCGATACTGATGCCGCCGCAATGCTCGATGAATCTTTCTACGATGCCGTCTATGATTTTGCAAGAAGTGGTGTCTTTTTTACCGAAAGGATAACAAATGCCATTACCCCAGTAGCAGTCAAGAGGGCTACTGACTTCGGGATGAAGTTCGTCGCAAAAAATATCTATAGGGGAAGTGTCTACTCCATAAAAATGACTGATTTTCTGCTCAGGAACGCGAGCAGAAGGATAGATCTCCTAAGGCTTTATTCGAACGAAATGCACAGCAGGCGCAAAACGCACTACAAGCGCATCTGAATCTACTGGCAATGGCTTAGTTATCTGGTCTTATCTGAAGGGAATCTACTGCCCAAGATTTCCAGTGTCGCTATTTATTTTCTGTTGTCTCAGCCTGTTGGTCGCCCCTCTTTTTCCTTCTGAAGAGACCTCCAAAAAGCTGGCCAGTTGAAACCTTTGGAACCGGATCTGAAGCCCGAAGAACCTTTACCTTGTCGCCAAGAAACTTGTTCACAATCTCCGCATAACTGTTGAAAGTATTGTCATCAATGGCATAAGGCTGATATCCTATTGAAGGTCTTGACATGCCCATCAGCATGAATTCGTAGCTCTTCCCGGAAGCCGTTACCAACAGGATTCTCGACTCGGTTTGTGTCAGTTTCGAATTCCTGCTTTGTATCAGCATACCCTTCGATATGTCGCCATAGGCTATAGCGAAGTTGCTTTGATCTGATGAGAGCAGTTTATCAGGGTCCACCTTGAAGAAATCCTCAAGCTTCGGTGCGTTCTCCGACAGGAGCGTGTTGCCTACGTTTGGGTTGTTGGGGTAATTCATGTCGTTGAACGAGAACATGTTTTTTACCTCCAGGCCGGCAACTTCCTTGGCATCGTTTGTGACTGCGGCGATGATCCTGCCTTCCGTAAATGCTAGGAGATAGACAAGCATCCCCTTGTGCAGTTTGAGCGATAAGTACCTGACGTTTGGTATGTAAGCCTCTATTCTTCCCACGCTACCACTTGCATACTAAAAGCACCCCATGTTTTTATGTCTTTTTATCTCAAAGGCAATAGCGTTAGAATTTACACTGCAAGTTTCGTGGATTTCAGCAATATGCTATTGATAGCAGATAAAGAAATTAAAAATACAGGTATTTTCTACCCTGCAATACATTAAATGAGTAATGGTAAAATGTTAAATGTGGCGCCTAAAAGTACATCTATACCTCCAACTGGAATTGGTTCGTACAGCAAGAATATCGCGGCCTTTAAATTGCGACCATGTTCTGCTAAAATAAAATAAATAAGCTAATCAGCGTACAAGCATGATTAGCTCTGCATTGCTTCCCTTCTTGCAATGTCTTTCTTCTTCCTCATCAGGGTACTGAGCGCCATTTTCTTCTGCAGGTCAGCCTTCTCATCCTCTTTTTCCCTTAGCAAAGCTTTTAGCTTTCTGTGCTCAACCCCCTCAAGATCCGAATTTTTGAATGCAATGTATATATTTACAAGAGAGTTCTCATCTTCAAGAGACGTGAGCCTTTCCTCAATTGCATGCGAAGCAAAGCCCCTTTTAGGCTGAGATGCTACAACCTTTGCAGCTTCATATATCTTGCCTAGCACCTGGTCATAACCGCCGTGAGGTGCCTCACCACGCCTTAAGCCATCAAATGCCTTCTGGAATGTATTTACAATATTCAATATACTTTTTGACTCTTCTGGCGTAACAGGGGCGTTTTCTTCATAGTCCTTAAGCAGTCCGTAAACGGCTTTTACAAATTTCTCCTTTCCAACTTTATTCAATTCGGTTTTTTGTGTTGCTATTTCCACCATATTTACACCAGTAAATAGATTGTTTGTTCATATATTTATATCTTTCTGGTAGAACAAAGCTTTATATATACATATGAAAAGCAGTATTATTAGAATATATACAGCCATGTAGGAACCTGTGATTGCAGAACGTTCGTCAGGCGTCCTGTGGTCTTATAAGCAATTTCTATAAAATGAACAGGTGAAAAATGCTATTATAAAAGCTGCAAAAATACAAAGCTTGAGCAGCTGCTTGAAGATATAGGATAATAATATAAATACAGTATATGTGCTTAGATTTAATTATATGGGAAAGAACAATTTTAGAATAAAGATAGGAACTGCAACAGATAGGGATACAGCAAGGCTGACTCAATTGTATAGGAAACTGTACGAGGGTGATGAGGGTCAGAAGTTCTTCAAATCAAATGCGGTGGCCAACTATTTCAAATCCGGGAGTAAGGTGTTCGTAGCAAAAGATGGCAATGAGATAGAAGGGTTTATATGGGCACTATATTACGAGCATATAAGGAACAAGGGAGTAGGTATAATAGAAGAGCTTTACGTCGATGATAAATACAGGAAAATGGGCGTTGGAAAGAAGCTAGTATCAAAGGCAATAGAATATCTAAAAAAGAGACACGTCCTAGTGGTGGTTGTGACCACAGATCCGCATATGGAAAACGCTAAGAAGTTCTACAAATCAATAGGCTTCAAGATATCACGAGAATGGTTCTATTATTCTTTATCAGAGGATAAAAAGTAGGAAAATAGCATCATACAATGATTATAACTTCACCATCTCGCAATGCCTCAAATAGCAGTTTGTTATCCATGTAGCACTGAACCGTCTTTTCTTCAAATGCGGTTTCTTGATGTTATGAGCGATAGTGTGACACTATAAGGAGACTAGAAAGGTGATATAAACACTATTAGCTTCCCAGTTTCAGCGTGGCTATTTTCCTCTTTCCTTCGAGCTTGGTGGACGTTATGAGCTCCGACACCTTGAATTCCCTTCTGAAGTCAAGGTTCCTGAATTCCCCCAGCGCGCGGTAAAAGTTCTCTTTGGTGAGACCATCGTACGCTATGGTAATGTGTGGTGTGAATGTCTCGGTAGAAGCGTTGTACCTGCCCATTTTCCCGTTCACCGCCTTCCAGAGGCGTTGCAGCCTGGGATTCCGCGCGATCCTGAAATATATCACATAATTCCTCCTTTCCACAGACACTTTCTTCATGAAATAGCCAGTCCAGTCTATTTTCACTGTTAGCGGGTCATGGCCCCTGCACAGGGCGCCAGCTCATCAATGGTTTTACCGTACCTTGCCGGGCGCACCTTAAGCGTATAGAACGTCACGCGCGGCCCCTTCCACTCATTCAGGTACCTGTAGGTGCCGTACTTCCTGGAAGCCTCCCTTACGGTCTTCAGGATCTCGTTCGACACTTTCTTATCTGGGCGGAACCATACTGATACGTACATGATAGTGTTTATTCATGCCAACAAATTGTAGAATTTCTAGGTAATACAAAAATTGCTTACATGTACTAACAGGAGAATTATGGGCTGGAAGATCTTATAAAATAGACTTAAAGCTAGAAGTAGATGATAAAGCAAACTCTGGGAGCATACTTGTAGATGCTATAAGATACATAAAAGCTGCATCTGATAAAAGAATTGGTGGACCGCTAATTGGTGTATCTGCATATCTGATGAAACATCCTCCAGTGCAAATGACTGAAGAAGACGCAAAACGCATGGCAAAAATTTGATAGAAAGTTAAAGTAATATAATAATTACTAAAGATAGATTAAAGGTGCCGTAGTGGAAGGTTATACAAATCTTATAGACAAACTGGAGATAGTTCCAAAAGTAAAATTAGAGCATGAAGCATTATTTGATTATCTGAAAGATAACATAATAAAAATAATCTTTTACTCAAGCAAAATCGAGGGTAACAAATTAGATAAATCAACTGCAGAGCTCTTACTTAACTCTGGTTTCGTTAAACATGATAGCGAATTCAAGGATTACTTGGAAATCTTAAACCATGGAAATGCATATAAATCCATGATCGATTTAAGTAGCAGGGAAATAACAATTCAGGATATCATAGATGTAAGGAAAGCACTTTTTTCTGGTGTATTAGACAAAAATCTTGGGCTCAGAAGGTTCAGAAATAGTATAGGTATGTTTGTAACATG
>JAKASM010000053.1 GCA_021819045.1 Microcaldota archaeon
TCAAGGTCGACGGCGTTCTGGTAATATCGCCAGATTTAGAATATAAGATTCCTTTTGAGGGCGCTGGTTATGTGCTGAACAGACCCGCATTTGAATACAAACTTATGCAGGAGGCAAGGAAGAGTGCCGCCGATTACGTACCAGAATTCGAGGTAGAAGGTCCAATAATAGAAAACAACTACATGGTTGGCGTATTCGGAAAAGATAAAGACAAGCAGCACAAGGAAATAAGAGCTAAAATCGTCATAGATGCACTTGGCGTCGCAACTACGCTAAGGAGAAAGCTCCCGGATAATCCTTACATAGATAAAGTTGTTGATGTATCAGATTTGGAATCTACAGGCAGATACATATACGATTTTGAAGTAGATCATACAGACGAAAGGTTTTACGACCCTAAAAATGCGCTAATACATCTAAATCAAGAGTGGGCGCCAGGAGGATATGGTTGGGTATTTCCTAAGAAGGGCACGCGCGTGAACATAGGAATAGGCGTACAAAAAGAAAGCCTGGAGATAAGGAATAAAAAGTTGGGCAGGAATGATACACTGCACACCCTTATGGATGAATACGTAAAGCATAATCCGGTTATAAAGGACCCGAAACTCTATAATGAAAATAATAACGGAAAGGGCTACTGGTCAGTTGCGGTAAGGAGGCAGCTGGACTGCATGGTGTTCAACGGCTACATAGGTGCAGGCGACAGCATGGCTATGCCCAACCCTATAAGCGCAGGAGGTATAGGGCCAGCACTGGTATCAGGTATACTTGCGGGAGAAGCTGCCGCCAGAGCATTAAATAATGGAGGTCCAAGCATGGAATCCCTATGGCAGTACAATCTCGATTTTAATGAGGCATATGGCAAGAAAACAGCAGGCCTTGAGGTATTTAGGACATATCTGCAGTCACTCAATAATGATACCATAAACTATGGCATGAGGATGTTTCTTACGGCCAAAGAGGCAGAAGAATTAAGTTATGGAATGGTGCCCGAGCTGAGTCTTGCCTCTAAAGCAAAACTTATACTGAAAGGCGCATCAAATATTAAGGCATTCCAGAACCTTTTGTATGTAGTCAAAAAGATGAAGACATTGAATGATATATACGAGCACTATCCAAGAAACATAAGGGAATTTGCGTCATGGAGGGAAAAGGTTGCAGCCGAAATGGAAGAGGCAAAGCAGAAATTTAAACCGAATCCAATATAGCTGGTGGCAAAATGGCGGGAAAATATTCAAAATATGAGAAGGCAAGGATTATAGGAGCAAGGGCACTGCAGCTCGCTTATGGCGCACCCCCTCTTATAAAGGTACCAGAAGGCACGATAAACCCCATAGACCTCGCTGAGATGGAGTTTAATGAGGATGTGATACCAATCACAATATTAAGGGAGGAATGACATCGAACAGCCGGCACCCTCCTTATCTATAATTTCTGATTGAGTTAGGTGTTCCTACAAGAACTCCCTCCATAGAATAAACTGCAGAATTATCATAATCAAAAACATGATTTCTGAAAAGAGGACTTATATTCTTTTGGCGCACCTCGTTGACAGGCATCCCAGTTATTAAGTCATTGAACGCTGGCATCACTATAAGTTTGATATTCTTGTTTACTGTCTGGTATCTTTCATAGGCATTCTTATAATTCAAATCAGCGATAAGCCATGCTTTATGGTTTTCTGAACGAATGCCCCCCACCTCTCTGAACGACATTGCAATATGGTTGTGTGCTGCAATAAGGTAATCTTTTTGCATAGCTGCGCTAGAGGGCCAGGCGTGCCCGTGAATAAGAGCAACATTATCCAATAATACCTCATCCCGCATATCAATATTTATAAGCTCCTGCAGTCTGGAATCATGGTTTCCAAGCGCAATTGTTATCTCAAAACCGGATAACTGTTGGAAAAAATCTTTTATTAAAATTCGTTCAACAGAATCAGGATTTAGTATACTCTCCTTTATGTCTCCAAGGATAATTATCTTGCTTGTATCATTCTCTTTAGCTATTTTTGCTATGCTCTTCGCCATATTCTCTGATGCAGCATGCAGCTTGATCCCGGTCTTTTCCAGCTGCCGCTCCATTCCTATGTGCAGGTCGCCCACGACAATATAGGAGTTTGTTATCCCCTTTAATAATATGGCTGCCTTATTATACAGCATCCTAACATCATATTTTTCCATAACAATTAAATTGCAGATCAAATATATTAACATGTAGAGACTACACGATGTTCATATGGCTTCTCTCTCCCCAACAATAGGCAAGATATTTGGCATACCTGTGCAGCTCCATTGGACATTCTTAGGTTTAATGTTCTTGGCACTTGTGCTTCTAGTTACAAGTTCTGGAGGACTGTTTTTATTTTCATTGATAATCCTCCTTTTCATATGCGTACTCATACACGAATTCGCCCATTCTATTGTTGCTCTCCGAAATGGAATAAAAGTAAAGAAAATAATACTATTGCCTATAGGAGGGGCTTCTGTTATAGATTTAAGTAACGTAAAACCCCGCCTTGAATTTAAAATATCGCTCGCAGGTCCGGCTACCAGCATAGCGCTCGGCCTTATATTTCTGCCTTTATACCTGATATCGCCAGGTGGGCTCCTCGGCCAGGCACTCCAATTCTTATTCGAGATAAACTTACTACTTGGAGTCTTCAATCTTCTTCCAGGCTTCCCGTTAGATGGAGGAAGAGTACTTAGAAGTTATCTACAGGCAAAACATAGTTTTATAGAGTCTACAAGGATCGCAGTAAAGGCGAGCAATGCGGTTATAATCCTATTCATAATCGGAACTATAATATATGCCGCAGCGCTCAAAGGCGCAACTTTTTCATATAGGGAATTCGTAGTCCTTTGGGACATAATAATTGCACTCTTCCTATATGAAGGTGCAAAGGCGGAGATGCAGAATGCAGAGTTGAAACAAGGAGCAAAAGGGTTAAGAGTCAAGGATATGGTGACACATAACTTCATCATTGTAAACCATAAGACGAATATGAAAGACCTATACAAAGAGATGATAAGTAAGGGAACAACAATAATCCTAGCAAGAAAAGCCGGCAAAGTATATGCTGCATCTGGTGACATTGGAAGGTTAGCAGCAGCCACCTCACCTAGAGGAAACAACCTAATGCGCTTATTTAATACAGAAGTTCCCACGATAAAAGAAGAAGTAAAACTTTCTACAGCTATGGACATTCTGCAGGTTGATGAAGTTAATATGCTTGCAGTATTGAAGGGTGGAAAGATATCTGGAGTACTTTACGCCCCACATGTTTATGCTGCAATGCAGGCATACATGTCCAAATCGAAAACTAAGTAAGCGAGATAGTTATTTACGTATTTTGGCTTAGTGTGACAAACAATTTATATATAATATTATTTAAGTTGATAAATTGTATAGGCAAGGGGAAATAATGGAGAGGAACAAGGTTCTACAGCAACATGTTGCTAGAAACATAATCCCCATAGTGCACCACCTTGATAAACACATATACACTAATGGGTATATGCCGGCATCACTTACGTACGATCATTACAAACCCTGCTGGTTCAGGGACTCTTCGATGGTGTCATTATCGCTGATAGAGGCCAGCATAACCCTTCCTTCATTGAGAGGTGCCGATGAAGAGCACTACACCACCGCTGCAACTGCAACAGATGCAGCCGCAAGGCAGCTTAATTTCCTATGGTTATCGGCAAAAAACTTCCAAGAGAATATGGAAAGGGGAATTAGAACCCCATTTGAGGACCCGGCTTTCTTTAATCTGTCATCCCACTTTCCTGCCAGAGTAGGTAAAGACGGCAAACTCTCCTCAGGAATAGTAAATGGCGAATTGGTAAAAGACACAGTAGAAAATGGCGACTGGCTCAGGCAATATGACTCTCTTCCGCTAATGCTAATAGCTACTAATTTTTATATTAAAAACATAGGCGCAGAAAAGGTTGGCATCCCAATAAGCATATTTAGCGAAAGCTTAAACACAATTCTCCAGTATTTAGTCAAAGTATATAAGGCGCAATCATTCAACGCATGGGAATCAGACGGGCATCAGCTACATTCATACACTTTGTCATCAATATACCGAGGATTTATATCAGCACTTGAACTTGCGGAAAGGTTGGGATTGCATATACCCGCTGAAAT
>JAKASM010000054.1 GCA_021819045.1 Microcaldota archaeon
CTCATCTCTCTGCCCAAATGCGTCTTCTGGCTTGAAAGTTAAATTCCTACTTTCTCCTACAGACATCTTCCTAAGCTCCCTGTCTAAGCCTTTTATGACATTATTGGCACCAAGAACCACAAGAGCAGGAACATACTTGAAATCCTTTTCATATATGCCGGACTTCTTTACAATGTCTTTATCAGTAGTTGCAATAACCTCCTGCGTCGCCGCATCCTTGGCAGTATACTCTACTTCTACAAAATCGTTGTCACTAAATGTCATACAATTACCGTACAATAGTGATATCGTGCCATATCTATAAAAGCCTTATTAACAAATTGAGCGGCAAATCTGCCATTTAAACTCACCAGAGAAAGCAAACGATTATAATTAATTAGCAATTAATAATATTATGGAAAATGATAAGAGAAAGCGAGGTTTATTCCTAATTGGATCTATAATAGTTGCAATAATGTTCGTTACCTCATATGCTGCATTCGGAAACGGAAACGGCCCTTCAACTACTTCAACCACAATAATATCCGGTCAGACAATAGCCGCATTCGGAACTGTGAACGCAATTGTTACTGGTTATGGAAAGAAGTTTACAATAACCTTGGGAAAAAACATTTCTACTGACAGTTTAAACATAACCTTATCAAACATGCAATCGAACGGATCGATAAGCAGTTTTCTATATCAGCAAAATGCAGTAACGCTTTATTCTGGCAGCATTAGCGCATATTCGCTGCTCAGATTATTGGAGCATTTATTCCCCTCAAATTCAATTATAGCCAATGTATCTGAAAACGTCACCCTCCCAAGTTCTATAAAATTATACTATTACGGGAGGCCTATAGAAGGATACATTAAGTCACAGGATGCAGTTATATACCGAAGCGAGTTCTCCCCGCTGGGATCCAACCTCAGCGTTCACATAGCCGCATTGGTATTTCCAAATAATGGAACAGTGGAAAGCTATATTGTTACATAAAAGGATTCAATGGACGCACCAGATATAAGGGCGATTGCAAGAAAATACGCAATCAAAAATGCAGTCGACTTCGGAAAGGCCAGTCCAAAGAATGTTATGTCAAAGGTGATGCAAGAGATTAAAGGCGTTGGGGCAAGCATAGCTGAGATCTCAAAAATAGTCGGGGAGGAGGTTTCAGCAGTAAATTTGATGGATAAGGAGAAGATAGCAGAGGAATATTCAATATTTGAAAAAGAATTTGCTGATAAAGCAAGAGAAACAGCAAGCAAAAGCGCGGTGCACAACTTAAGCATAGAGGGCGCGGAAATGGGAAAGGTTGTAACGCGCTTTCCTCCAGAGCCCGGCGGATATATTCATATAGGGAATGCAAAGCAGTGCATACTGAGCGACGAGATAGCAAAAATATACGAAGGTAAAATAAATCTCTATTTTGATGACACCAATCCAGAAAAGTGCAAGCAGGAATATGTAGACCAGATAAAACGTGACACCGCATGGCTTGGAATAAAGTTTGCCGAAGAGTATTACGCCAGCGATAGCATAGATGAGATATACGATTCAGGGAAATACCTCATAGAGAAAGGCAACGCATATGCCTGCAGCTGCAGCGAAGATGAAGTAAAATCTAAAAGGGAAAAAATGGAGGACTGCATCCACAGAGCATATCCTCCAGAAAAAAACATGGAAATTTTCAATGATATGCTTGCAGGCAAATACAATGAAGGAGAAGTAATAATAAGATTAAAGGGCGACATGGCATCACAGAATGCAACATTCAGAGACCCTACGCTTTTTAGGATAAAGAAAGAGAACCATTACAGGCATGGGACAAAGTATGTGGTGTGGCCCACATACCATATGAACACCCCGATACTCGACAGCATCCACAAAGTCACCGATGTTGTTAGAGGGAAGGAGTACGAGATATGGGAGGATGTCAACAAGCTACTTTTGAAGTACTTAAACATAAAACCGCCCCGCATGCATTATGAGGCAAGACTGAATATAAAAGGAACGACAACATCAAAGCGCGAAATAAGGAAACTGATAAGCGAAGGGATAGTATCGGGATGGGACGACCCGAGACTGCCCACCCTATCTGGATTGAGAAGGAGGGGGATACAGCCAGACGCCATAAGGAAATTCGTGCTAAGATTTGGAATGAGTAAGGCAGACGGAGTCGTAGGAATAGATATGCTACTGGCTGAGAATAAAAAGATAATAGACCCTATCGCAAAACACCTCTTTTTTGTGCATGATCCAAAAGAATTGAACGTAGAACTGGCATCCAAAGTGGATGTTCGTATCCCCCTAAGCCCTTTCAATGCCAAAGAGAACAGAGAATATTCAGTAAGCGGAGCACTCTATATCTCTGCAAACGATGCTGAAAAGCTCAGCAATGGAGACACAATCCGCTTAAAGGATCTTTTTGATGCAAAAATAGAGTCCGTAGGCGCAGCAATCACCGCCACCAAATTTTCCCAATCGGCCGGCTCCAAGATTCTGCACTGGGTATCAAAAGAAAACAGCATAAAAGCAAAAGTGCTAATTCCAGCCAACCTTTATAATGATGACGGCACCATCAACCAGGGTAGCCTCTCAGAGATACACGGCTATGTCGAATCATTTGCATCAAGATTGAAAAATGGGGACGTAGTGCAATTCGAGCGCTTTGGATACTGCATACTTGACAACAAGGAGGAGATGAGCTTCATCTTCATATCTAAATAGATGAGGCACTATTTATTCTCCATATAAGCCTATTAACCTGGCGTTTTGGAAGTTTATCGAGCAGCGCGAGAGCAATCTGCCTTGCCTCCTTGTAATGCTTCTTGTCGGCAAGGGCCTCCGATATGTAGTACAATGCATTTACCGAAAACGCATCCTTGGAAAGAAGCTTTTTGGCTGCAGATATAGTAGAGTCGGGGGACCCAAGGTTTATCTGCAGCATCATTTCCGCATAATTCTCCAGAAGCGGAGTATTCCGCGACTTTATCAGATTTAATGCCTCATACGCCTCCTTTAAGTTGTGGAGCTTTATATGCGAAACAAAAAGCAGATATGGCGGTACAGACCGCTCATTACCTGCCAAAGTGGCAGCATTTATTATGAAATTGAAATATCTCCTTGCAGCGACCGCCTCCTTTGTTGCGGTATTCCTAAATGCAGAGTTCTCTTCCATGAAACCGTCCTTGTTGTACTCAATAGAATCAACAGCGTCGTTTGATGCCATTATCGAGATAAGCCCCTCATAATACACATATCCCAATTCTCCGGTTTCGGTATATGCCAGGTCGCATTCTTTTCTTGCTTCATCAAACCTCCTTGCAGAAACAAGACTGTATATCTTTGATGCATGAGAAAATACTATAGGTTTGGATGCTTTTAAAGCATTTTCAGAATAAAAAATAGGCAACTCGCAATTTGAGCATACTGCTGCCTGCCCAATAGAAATAGTCCGGTACCCGCAATGATCACAGAGGAGCATCCTTCCATTTTTTGCTAACGGTTTGAGACAATCAATATACGATGGCATTATTACCACTCTTATTCATACGCTCTAATTTTTATCTCTTTTTTAATACAGAAAACAGATGCATTTGATCATAAGGGTTAAGGCTCATTTCCTCAATAATATCAAAATCGTTCATGAGCAAGCGAAGCTCACCTGCAAATACCTCTTTAGGTTTTTTAGATATATCTATGCTCTGCGATTTTATTATAAAATATGCATACCCGCCTCTTTTCAAAAACCTAGAATTTAGCAGCAGTAGTTTGGCCTGCTCTCGTGCGGACGCATCCTGATAGATTACATCGCACGTTTCTATATAATCTGAGTACCGCTCGGGTTCGGATGCATCTGCAAGGATCGGAAGCATATTAGGTCTGGATTCGCACACCTTAACAAGCTCTCGCATATTGCGCTCTGACATCTCAATGCAGTATATCCGCCCGTCTACCACGATGTCGCTTATATGGCTTGCCGTAGTGCCTGTTGCTGCGCCTATGTAGAGTATATTTTCATCCTTTTTAAAATGGAAATTCTTTAACCCTATTGCTATGGCTGCAGAAAGCTTACTTCTGTATGGGTTCCATAACCGGTATTCTAGA
>JAKASM010000055.1 GCA_021819045.1 Microcaldota archaeon
GAATATGAATTTACATTATATAACGGCTAAAATATAAATTGATTGCATGCAGCTGAGAGCAAAGCTAAAGACTTTCATAACCAATACAAAGCACATACTCTATGTCAGTTATAAGCCTGGTGAGGCACGCTTCAAGAGGACTGCAAAGATAGTGATACTAGGAATAATACTGGCAGGGGTTTTGGGATTAATTATAGCAATTATAATATCTCTGCTTGTGACAGGCAGCCTTGCACTAGTGTAACTATGCAGATTAAAATAGACTTTACTAAATCTGCACAGGAAAATGCCGATGATTATTATAATAGATCAAAGAGGCTTCTGCAGAAAAAAGAGGGTGCGAAGAAGGCGATTAAAAACCTTGAGAAAAGAGCATCTGAGATTAAATCTGCTGTGCCTGAAGAACGTAAGGTCGTGATTATTAATAAAAAGGGTGAGTGGTATCAAAAGTTCCATTGGACGTACACGCCTGCTGGCTTTCTCGTTATAGGAGGACGTGATGCAAAGCAGAACGAGGTTCTGAATTCCAAGCACTTTGACAAAGATGACCTATTCTTCCATGCAGACATATTTGGTGCATCCGTAGTTATACTAAAGAAAGGTGTCGAAGCAGGTACTGCAGATAAGCAGTGTGCTGCACAGTTTGCGGCATGCTATTCTAGTGCGTGGAAGAAGATGCTGCCAGTAGTTGATGTATATGCAATGAGGAGAGACCAAGTAAGTAAGTCCACAGAAAAAGGTTCGATATCTGCCGGGAGCTTCCTGCTGAAAGGAGAACGGGAATGGTATAGAAGTATGCCATTAGGATTGCTGTTTTTTGTGCTAAATGACGAACTGAGGGTGCTTCCTGAGGCGTATTTAAATAATATTGCAAGTTTGGGCGTGTCTAAATATGTCTCTGTGCATGAGGGCAAATCTGATAAGTCATCAGCAGCAAAGGAAATATGCAGTAGGCTTAGTTACAGAGATGTTGACGAAGTTATGCGGCAACTTCCTGCAGGTACTTTTAAATTGACTTAGGCTACTTTGCTTTATCTGGAGAGTATCTATTCCATCACGGCTTTTATATACATCTTAATCGACTCTGACCTTAATCTATTTTTTGCAAAAGACATTCTTCGGATTGTTTCAACTTCATCGTTATCAAGGCGCATGAAGGCTCCGAAGCTAAAAAGCTCCAACCCGATTTGCATATTATTGAAATTTATATAATCAAGCATCCCATCGTATATGTCCTCTGAAACAGAGAAGATCCTTTTGCCTGTTGCGTATAGGTTTTTAGGGTTAAATTCTTTCAATATATCGCTTGCTGTTCTTCCTTTTACGTAAGTTGGTGTTATTCCATCATCACCGGCATATTTATCTGGAAATCCTCTTATTGTCGCAACTTTAACTCCTTTTATTCTGAGTATGCTTGTGTCGCACGTCTCTACCTGTGCATCTATTTCTATATCGTGGAAAACTAGGTATGCTTCTGATTCATTTTTCTTTCCTACATGGTCGATTACATAAACCTTACCTACCTGCATTATTGGGGTTTCATCCTTTGAAATAAATTGTCGCAGGAATGCATTTAGATTTCTTGGTCTTGTTATTGTAGATATTTGCTGCTTTGGAACAAATTCTCTCCCTTCCCTTAAGGAAAAAAATCCGCAAGCTCTTTGTGCTTGTGGTTCTTGCGCTTTATTGAAATAAACTCTTATGGTTATAGGATCATATGGTTGCTTCAAATCCTTTCCGCATATGCCTTGCATGCTCTCATCTGCAACTTTTACTTCTACGAACAGCCTTGGCACATTGTTTGTAGAGTTTATGCCATACGATATGTAGGCCGACTTGATAGTGTATGTTTGCCCTTGCCTCAATGATTCTGACCTTAACATCCCAAGCTCTTCGAAAAATTCGTGCCTTCTGGATGCTTTTGCAAGAAAGAATGGAGATATTAGGTTCTCTCTGTCATCATCTCTAATATTCACCCCGGCTGGGCAGCTATCGCCCAAGATACAAAATGACTCGCCATCAGATATCACTCTTTTTCCTATCAGCTCCTCAAACAAGTCAGTAACGTGCTCATAGGCAGGCAGCGCTAAGTTAGCGAATTGCCCGTCTTGGTTTTGGAGGACTAGCCTTGCAATAAATGAAGATGAATCGAAGAGAGTAGTTATATGGCGAGTGTCTTTTTCAGTTTTTACAATAGGGTTCTGATCCTGCAGCGGCTCTGCATAAGAAAGGACTATTTCGTATATCCCTGGTTTTAGCTTATTGAGCCCGCCTTGTGCATCTAACTGGTTATGCACAAACTCGTTAAACTCGTTTTCAATCTCGTGCGGAAATCGCCTATGGGAGTTTTTATTATACATTCAATCCCTTTGTTACCTTCGAAAGGTTTGAAAGGGCCTTTTTCGACTTCATGTTTGGCTGGATTTCTACTAAATGTGCCAGCTTCATATCAATATCCTTTTATTGTTTTATACCGCGTCTCAATATTTATATACGCGGTCTATCATTTTCATTCATTCAATATCTGAAACGTGTGGTGCTACTATGCATTCTGTAAATCTTCTGTTTTGTATTTATCAAATTAAACATTCCGGCTACGCAAAAACTTCCTATTATCGGTTTTATTTAAAATGTCATCCACGATATGACGGGTATTTATATCGTCGGAATCTATTACGCCATATGAGGTGTCAGACATATGAGCTTTTCAAGGCTGAGGATTTCGAAAAGGCGTATAGTATTTCTGGTAGGAAATGATTCCGTTGCATATGGACTCTGATCGCCCCACCATGGTACTTCATCATGCGGTAAATCGCAGTTTATCTTACCGTTCTGAATCTTAATTTTTTTGTCAAGCGCTGCGCTGCTGGTTTCTTTAAGTAAACTCTTGAATTCATCAGTTACAATTTCTATCAAATTATATATGTGCCCGTCTTTTCCTTCAAGAAGTAGGTGCAATTGGTTTCCTTGATATTGTCTGCCTGTTCTGAAATCATCCACAATGCCTTTCTGGTTAGGTTCCAAATACATACCAACTAGAGAATAATCACCATCGGGAATGGTCCTAATATTATCTGCAGCATATGTTGATTCAAAATATGCTTGGCTGGCTGGGCTGCTCTCTGCATCCCCTTCCTCGCTCCGGTTCGCCTTCTTCGGGTTCGCGAAGGCCATCTCATCTATAAAAATATTATGAAATATGCTTATATGCTTTTTGTATAGTAGAATATTTGTCGTAGTTATTGCAGGGGGAGAGATTTGAACTCTCGCACCCACTAAAGGGAACGGGGCCTAAGCCCGCCGCATTTGGCCATGCTCTGCCACCCCTGCATAATTATAGTTTTATACGACATTGCTTTGTGGTATTCCTCCACTCATGAATGATGCAGGCTTCCTCGCATCATACAATCATTGCATCCTGCGAAGGATGTGTTTTATCGGTCCTCAGCTGCTCGAGAGACGCCTTCTGATAATACCTTCTCTTCTCTCCATCAACCTAGAGGTGTTCTTTGCGCCTTTCATTATACTCCCTTTTTGCTCTATCTATCTATTTCTAAACATACTATTCTATATTTATCGCTACATAGATCCTTAATGGAGGTTTGCTCTCATCCAGTAGTTAAATCGTGTGGGCTTTGGCACTTAAGTTGTTAATCTTATTAGCAATATCGTGTACATGCGCATAGACGTTACAGCCGAAGGTTATAGTATTGTGATAAAATGCTGGTAGGGATAGTTGGCGCTCCGAATAAAGGCAAAAGTACGCTATTCTCAGCACTCACTTCCTTAGACGTACATATTGCAGACTATCCATTCACAACAATAAAACCTAATGTAGGGATAGGGTACTTGGCAAAGAAATGCCCTCATGTAGAATTATCTTTAAAAAGCTGCAATCCTAGGAATTCGGCATGCAGAGATGGGATAAGGCGCATACCGGTAAAAGTAATTGATGTTGCGGGGTTGATCGAAGGGGCACATACAGGAAAGGGCATGGGAAATCAATTCCTAAATGATATTGCTGCTGCGGACGCATTAATAATTGTGGT
>JAKASM010000056.1 GCA_021819045.1 Microcaldota archaeon
AGTCGACTTTGCCATTAAAATATTTTATGCATTGCAAACCTGTAGTTGCGCTTGGTTTTTGGGAAGGGTTTGCGCTAGGGGCTGCTATGGGTACCCCTGCAGCCTTTATAAGATGCAGGGCTACCGGATGGGCTGGCATTCGCATTGCGACTGTATCAAGCCCAGCGGTAACGCTTTTGGGAAGATCTGCACGCACATCTGCTATAAATGTGATCGGTGATGGCCATATTTTTTTAATCTTTTTTAGGTACTTGTCATCTATATGGGCTATCTTTGACGCTTGGGCCAGAGAGCCTACGTGAACTATGAGAGGATTGTCTGCGGGCCGTCCTTTTATCTCGAATATCTTATTGCATGATATTTCATCAAATGCGTTTGCCCCTATACCGTAAACCGTCTCTGTGGGAAATACTACTATTCCGCCCTTTTGCAAAAATTGTGCTGCTTTTGATACCCTTACTTTCTGAGGTTTGACTGGGTCTATCTCTAATATTGTAGTTTTGAGCGGCATGAAAAGACGCTGGTTCTATTTATATTTTTTTAATACATCTTTGGTCAATACAGGCATCCCAAAACCCAAAACTTTTACTCTTTTGCCGTATTCAACTATGCTTGCAGAGGCGTTTCTGAGCTTTAGGCTGAAGCCTGTAAATTCGTCAAAGCCTAATGTTGTTGAAAGCAATGAGAGTATGACAGATTCGTGGCTTACTGAAACTATTGCGCCTTTTCCTGGAGACTTTCTACTCTCCATGAAATTACGCAGCCTGTGAGCCATCGAATCCCAGCTTTCTACATTTAGGTTGCTGTTTGAGAGCATCCTTAGCTTCCAGAAACCATCTTCTGTAGGATGATTTTCCAGCTTGCCGTGATATCTCTCCCTGAGCCTTTTATCAACGAAAACGTCTTTTACTAAGCTCTTTCCTATTATATGCGCTGTTTGCTTTGCTCTAAGGACGGGGCTTGTGTATATGCTTGAAACTTCCACCTTTTTGAGCTCCTCAGCTATCGCGGCTGCTTGCTGCCTACCCTTCTCCGTAAGGGGGTATCCTGTCGTAGAAGAATTGAGTATGCCTTTTACATTTGTCTGGCTTTCTCCATGCCTTACAAATATAAACGTAGTGATTTACTCGCCCGTTTCAGCTTCTTACAAGGGACATCAGATGATTTGACCTTTTTTCCGTTACCAGTCCTTTTGCGCGTTCAACTAGGCTTAGCACAATGTTCTTGTGCTTTTCTGTAGATCTGCTCATCCTTTTGAGTATCTCTTCTGCGTCAGACTCCCCGATGAACCATCCGGCATCGCTTCCTGGCCCTAAATTTAATCCGCGTCTAGAACATACATTAAGTAACGCCTCTGATAACTCTTTCGAGTGCACTCCTTTCTTAGAAGCTGTAAAGAACATATCCTCCAAGAATATATACTCTGAGTCCATGAGATTTCTGCGTTCTGAGAGCTTGTACGAATAGAAGAGACTGCCCCAGCTGCTGTTCCATGGGTCTTTCAACAGGAATCCTTCCCTATTAAGCAAAACTGCTAGTTCTTCCACTACAACTTCAATCTTCCTTACAGCATTATTGCGCCTCGCATTTTCGTTTATGTTAACTGGGTAATATGCGGACATCTAACCACCATTTGAATTTCTTGAATCGGATATTTAAATGTTACCAAGCAGGAATGAGGGGGTGCATCGCTACTATTTTTTCTTCTTTTTTGTGCCGGAGTTTCCTAAGTCTTTCTGCCCATTTTGCTTAATGTACTCCTCAAGCCCGCGTATACCGAAAGGCATTGGTATGCTGAATCCTTTTGTCTCGGTAGGTATGAACACCATTACATTCTTTCCTGTAAGGCTTATCTCATACATCATGTTCAGCGCGCGGAGCTGCATTGCGTATGGGTCTGTCTCGTATTTTTTGGCTGCCTCAAGCATTTTGTCAGCTGCAAGGGATTCGCTCTCGGCAAGTATTACCCTTGCCTGCTTTTCCCTGTCTGATGTAGCAACCCTCGCCATGGCGTTCTGCAGCTCTGGTGGAATTGTTACATCGCGTATCTCTACCGATATCGCTGTTATTCCCCAATTCTCTATTCTCTGCTCTATGAGGTTTTGTATGTCTTTTCCGATTATGTCCCTTCCGGCGAGCATGGATGAAAGTTCTGTCTTACCGATTATGTCGCGCATAGCCGTCTGTGACGCAAGCAGCACAGAATCATAGTACGATTGCACATTAAGTATAGTCTTTTCTGGGTTATTTACCTGCCAGAAAAGTATCGCATCAACGTCAACGGGCACGTTGTCTTTTGTTAGGGTCTTTTCAGCTTTGAACGCTGTGCTTATTACCCTAGTGTCTATGGTCGAAGTAGTGGAATCTATGAACGGGACTATAAGATATAGGCCCGGGCCGATTATGCCGACATATTTGCCTAATCTCAAAACAGCCTTTCTGTTCCACTGGCTTAGTATTCTTACAGATAGAGCAAAAACAAGTATAAGGAATAGTACAAACCCTCCTGCTATGCCTGTGTAGCCTGCTAGGTAGTAGCCACCTCCGACCAGTATTATAAACATTAGTATGTCAGCTCCAAGAGCTGCAACCACGTTATAGGGTTTTGCTGATGAGCTTGTTTTCGCTGACTCCATTTTATCCCTATTATGCTTGCAAACGCAGTTTAATAACCCTGCCTATGATGGCTAACCCCAAATATCTTTCTTTATCTTTTCCTTTGGAGTGCCTACAGAGAGCAGTGCGGCTTCGACTGCCTTGCCAAAATCATTCGAGCCGCAAATGTATGCTAATCGTTCTGCTGCATCTGGAATATCTCTGCGGAGCATATCCTCATTAATCCTACCGGTTTCCCACTTCCAGATTTCTGGTTGAAAGTTTTTTACAGCATCATCCGGCCTTGTTATTGTTATTGTAGCGGACAGCCCCTTTATTCCCTTTATTAAGCTGGCTAACTCTTCCCTCTTAGCTATCTCTGCGGTCCGCTTCAAGCTCCATAACATATGTATATCGGTTTCTGCTCCCCTGCCATTCCTTAAGAGCTCCCTTAAGGCGGACCTAAATGGTGCATATCCTGTGCCACCGGCAATGAAAAGCAGCTTGCTATTCGATGAATTGAGGGTAAATTTGCCATAAGGACCCTCTATGACGAAAACATCCCCAATTTTAGCTTCTAGGAAGTGTGATGGTCTGTTGTGCGGCTCCTTTATCGCTAGTATGTCTATATTACTTGATGACGGTTCTGAAGCGACAGAGAACGCCCTCTTTGGAAATGTTCTGCCTGATGGATCTATTCCTCCTATCATCATGAACATTCCTGGGAGGAATTGTATGTTATGACCATCATCTGGGGTGAATGATAGGAAAAGGTCTTTTGGTGTCTCATCGACCTTTTCTGACAACACGTATCTTTTAGAGGTGATACCTTTTGCTACCATGAAGCTCCTCTTTTCAATCAAATGCGCTTATACGCTCAGCAGCAATCGCATCTGCATCTGCTTCTCCTGCCAGAGCAGTGCCTGCATGAGCAGCATCCGCAACATTTTGCACAGCAGCTGTCTGCCTTTGTGCTCTTCATTTTTTTTTCTTGGCCATTCTTACCGCTTTTAATGCATTGCACTCAAAATATTTATACTGTGTAGATTATTCACTAGAACTCTGAACAAGCTCCTCATTGTTGAGAACGGGTGGGAATCCCCTAGCTTGTCGTTGGACATTTGTTTCATATGGCCACGGTAGATTTTATTCACAAAATGCAAACGCCTGTGTATTCGCACATAGATTATATCGCATTTAGAGATACGAACAGATACTGTGCGAATCGTTTTTCGTAAAAAGGTTTTGCAACCAAATAATGTGTAAAAGGTTAATTATGGATAAATATATAAATGTATATTATTACATAAATATGTAATAAATAGTAGTTGTGAATATAATGGAAATAAGAGACCCAACGCAGGTTGACAAAGCAAAACTTGAAGATACACTAATAGAGGTTCTATATGGTAAGTACACAAA
>JAKASM010000057.1 GCA_021819045.1 Microcaldota archaeon
ACCCCTGCCAACAGCATATCTGGGCTTTATAACTCCTATCTCATTTATCCTGTTCGATAGCTGAACCTTCAGAAGGCTTCTGTGCCCTTCAGAGAATTCTTTATAGTCTTTTATGTAAGACTCCCTCCTCATTACCTCTAATGCTGCCTTAATCAGTTTTGTGGATGGCAGCACGCACTCTGCTCTGCCTATCCTCTCATTGCTTTTTATAGTGTTTATAGCGTCAGAAAATCTGTCCATAGGATTACCCGTATTTCTTGAAGCCCATTCCTCTTGCGTTTTCCCTGAAGCATTTTCTGCATATGTAAAGATTGTGCGCCCTTATAAGGCCCCTCACATTCCCGCACATTCTGCATTTGCGTATTCCTTTGCCCTTGAACTTTTCCTCCAATCTTACTTGCATTTAATCATCAATTGAATTCCGCCTTAAATTCCCTGGCCATGTATTCCTTTATCTCATCAGCGCTTATCTTTGCGTGCCTTGCAGGTATTTTGGAAGAAAGCCTCTTTCTGGCGCTTACTCGTCTGCCTTTCCTGCTGAATGAAACGTTCACATTCATGCCGAGCATGCCTATTGAAGGGTCATACTTTACTCCGCGTATATCTATGTATTCCCTTATGCCGAAGCTCAATGAATTTGTAGTAAGGCCGGATAGCTTTACTTTGTTATCTGCGGCATCAAGCAGCCTCTTTAGGGTCTCATTTGCGGTCTTGCCCCTAAGAGTTACATATGCGCCAATCCTCTGGCCCCTGGTTATCTTAAATGCAGGTCTCCTGTTCTTTGATATCTCGTCTGCAGGTTTCCTACCTGTCACAAGCTCGATAAGCCGCCTGGCTGCATCAGCCTGCTTTTCCTCATTTCCGCTGCCTATGTTAACTACAACCTTGCTTATACCTATTTTCCGCATAGGATTGTCTGGCATATTATTCAACTACCATTATATTATCAAGCAGTGTCTCGAAAGTCCCTCCATCTCCGCTTTTTATCCTCGCAGATCCGCTAGACAATGCAGAGCCTGCGTGCAGCTCCTCTATTACGCCTGTGCTGCCTACATGAACACCATCTATAACCAAGCATCTGCTTCCAACTGCAAGCTTGATAACCTTCCAGTTTTTCTCTGCTTCGCTTATGGCAATAGAATCATTTACTTTTACACCATTGTCCTCAGCTTTAAATATCTCGCCGTCATGCAGCCTTATCATCATGCGGTTGCCCTTTGCCTTATATTTTTGAACTACCTTGCAGATGCGGAGAGGTTTCCCCTCTGCTTTTGCTATATCTGACTGGCCTCTGCTGTTTATTCCTATGATGTAGCGATCACCGGAGCCATTGATCTCCACAACATCGTTCAGCCCAACCGGATAATATGGTTGCCTTATTATTTTACCATTGACTGCAATGCTGCCTCCGGCAATGGCCTTTTTTATATACTTTGATGATTTGGATATCCCGATTTTCTTTCCGAAAGATATCAGGGGCAGACTCCTTTCGAGCGAATGCCTGCCTGGCATAGGCTTGGCTGTATATTTGTGCTCTTTCTTGCTTATGCCCAGATATAGCGGCGAAGAGAGAGATTTCACATGCCTGCTATTGCCCTTGTTTGCCATTTATTTCACCACTGTATTTGCAACTTGGATAGGTACGCTAGCTGCATCATCCGCATGCTTCTCTGAGATGCCGCCACTTCCTTTCCTTGCGTCCTCCCCGGCACGTTCCTCTTCCCTGCCTTTGCTTTTTGGCTGCTGCTTAAGGTTCAGCTTTGCAGCCCTGATTTTGTCAGAGAGATCTATGTCGGTTATGTAAACATTGCTGCTGTTTATCGGCACTCCTGATTCCTTTCCCTTCGCATTCTTCCTCTTTATCGTGTCTATGTATATCCTGCCTGACTTAAGGTTTATTGCTGTAACCTTTCCTGCGGTTCCTTTATTCGAGCCAGCCATAACCTTTACAGTATCGCCTTTCGAAAGCTGTATCGTCCTGTTTTTAAGTTTCAACTTTTCCCTTAGCTGCTTGTCGATATGCGCATGCACAAACTTCTGCCTTTCGTGCATTGGCGCAGTATACCTGAAAAGCCTCTGCCTCCTAGGTTTGCTGCTTTTTATCATCATACCACCCTGGAGGCTATTCCGGCTAGTTTTATGTACCTCTCAACAACCTCCCTGGCCATGGCGCCCTTTACCTCTGTGCCTATAGCAAGATTGCTCTCAGTAACAAGTATGCCGGCATTATCCTCGAATCTTACCCGCATTCCATTTGCTCTCCTTATAGGCTGCTTCTGCCTTATTATCACGACCCTGACCTTCTTCTTTATATATTGGGGATTCCCGCTCTTGACACTCGCCATTACTATATCTCCTATTCCGGCAGCTGCCAGCCTTCCCTTTCTGCCAGCCTTCCCTATCTTATTTATTATCATCAGGGTCTTTGCGCCGCTGTTGTCTGCACAGGTCAGTACAGAGCTCGGTATAAGCGTCCTAGATATGCTAGTAGATAACCCTTTCATAAAAAGTCAACCTCTCATTACCTCCACAACAACAAAAGATTTTGTCTTGCTAAGCCTCCTGCATCCGGCTATAGCTACGCGCTCCCCTTCTTTTGCATTCATACAGGTTGGATTATAAGCAGCAATTCTCGAGGTATTTCTTAAAGACCTCTCATATTTCTTAAGGAATGTATTGTATTCTCTTTGTACTATGACTGTCTTATTCGCTTTGCCACTGACCACAGTGCCCTCCATACGGTAGCCGTGCGTCTTAAGATTCCCATGCACAGGGCACTTTGGGTCTTTGCATTCCAATCAATCATCTCGTTACTTTGGTTTACAGCCTGCCACGCGTACGCCTTCTCCTGTAGAATTTAAAGCTCTTCTCAAGGCGCTCATGCGGCCTAAAGCAGATCTCCTCTCCATTTACAGTGAACTTATTTCTGCCGAAAAGGAATTTAAATGTTGATGTGATCTTCGGGACCCTTTTGTCACCGCAAACGGTGCGCACCAAGAGTGTATTCTTGGTTTCGTTGACCACTAGACCTTTTATTCCTTCCATCGAGCTGTCCTTGCTTTTGAGGATTTCAACCTTCAAGCCTATGAGCTCATGCAGAACTATGCTTTTATTGTTGTATTCAGCCATATATAAACCTTGCCACAGCTAATCTATACGAAGTTACTTGACTATTATTCTGTCGGATATGCTGGTTATTCTGTCTACATCATACCTTATGACATTGCCATAGTCCGTCTTTATCATCATTATGCCGCGCTTAGGGTCGACAGCTGTGACCTTGCCCACATAGGCGCCAATGTCGTTTATAACATGCTTGTCCTTCATCTTTGACCTCTTTATCGCCCTGCTTCTAAGAGTGCTGCTAAGCTTCGACACAAGGTAGCCTAACACAATGACAATCGCGCTGAAGATTATGAACTGCCAGAAATATAGCTGGCCTATTATCCATGCGGATGCAAGGTAGATTATCGCTATGGTTATGATGCCATAGCCTGTATATGTTCCCTGCATTATCGCCCGGTACCTCATGCGCTTGTTTTCCATATCCAAAACCCTGCCAATTAGATAGAGCACAAGGCTAACAGGGAAGAGAATCAGGAAGCCCTCAAGGGCATAAGCAGAAAGCACGAGCTGGTTTCGTGTTGTTGAAAGCGCAGAAGTATATGCCCCGTATCCTATTATCAGGCTTATAATGAAGAATACAATTGCGCTGGTGTAGAAAATAAAACTCATGCGCTCCACGCTGAAGCCCAAGCCACGGAAAGAGTTTACAAGCGAATCCTCCACACCGAAGCCCTTAGCTATCAGGTAAACTCCTATAAGGGCTGCAGGCAGCTGCCACCCATAGTGGAAATAATAGCTGAGCGCGAAAAGCA
>JAKASM010000058.1 GCA_021819045.1 Microcaldota archaeon
ATTTTCTTTTTTCTTTGCCATCGCATCACCTATCAATTTTAATTTGATATATCAATAAATATTGACATAAATAGAAAAATATTTAAACTTATCGCGGCATAATATATACCATGCGAAAGATAGCAATTAGAGCGCTGGAACGCCCGGATGCAAACGATCCTGAGACACTATTGAAATGGTTCTGCGCATCGTTTGGGCTTTCTGTTAATGAGAACGGCGGCATAGAGGAGAAGATACTGAAGGAGCTTTTCTATTCTGCAAAAGCCAACGAAGGCATATCCAGCTCTGAACTGAATCTTGGCACCGACCTGTCTAGGAGCACTGTTATTTATCATCTTAACAGATTCATTGAAATGGGCATAGCTGTAAAGAAAGGAAGGAAATACTACCTCAGGGCGAATGAGATGTCTAAGGTTATAGAGGAATTGGAGTATGACATTGAGAGAGAGATGCAGCGCATGCTTGACGTTGCAAAGGAGTTTGACTCTCTTATGCAGCCTAGGCCGAACAATGCTAAACGAGTGAGCCAATGAGTACGGGAGAGAACAATAATGATGATAAGAGCGGAAAGCCTGAAAAGGGCGGGAAGGAAAAGCTGGGGGTGAAGAGCAGCTCCAATGAAGGAGGCGAGATAAAGCCGCAGCATGACGAGAATGCTGAATTAAAAGACAGGATGCTTAGGCTTGCTGCAGAATTTGACAACTACAAAAAGAGAACAAAAGCGGAGGCGGAGAAGGTCCAAACTGTGGGCAAGGCCGAAGTCATAAAGAACTTGCTGCCTGTCCTTGACGAGTTCGAGCTAGCGATGCTCTCAATAAGTTCATCTCAGGACAAGAACCTGGCAAAAGGTGTAGAAATGGTGTATTCAAACTTCGTCGATTCTCTAGAAAAAGAAGGGCTCAGGGAGATAAGCACCGATGGTGTGTTCGACCCGTACAAGCATGAGATAGTTGTATCGAGGGCGGAAAACAGCAAGAAACCCGGCACGATACTTGAAGTTGTCAAGAAGGGCTACACATTTAACGGGATAATGTTGAGGCCTGCATCAGTTATAATAGCGAAAGAGGAAAGCAATGCTGATAGAGATGAGACTGTAACAAAGTAATATTTGGTGGCATTCGGATCCAATTTGCAAAAATAGCAGAGATATGTAAGTATGTAATTTCCCCAATGTGAATAACATTAAATTCAAATCGGTGATAAAATGAGCAAAATTTTAGGTGTGGATTTAGGCACGACAAACAGCGCAGCAGCAGTACTGGAAGGCGGCAGGCCAGTAATAATACCTAGTGCTGAAGGAACCTCTCAGTATGGGAAAGCATTCCCGAGCTTCGTCGCGTTCACAAAGGACGGACAGCGCCTGATAGGAGAGCCTGCCAGAAGACAGGCTGTTGCGAACCCAGACGGAACCGTAAGCGCTTTCAAGAGGAAGATGGGCACAAGCTACAAGTACAAGATCTTTGGGAAGGAGTATAGCCCGCAGGAGCTTTCTGCTATGCTTCTCCAGAAAATAAAGAAGGATGCCGAGGCCTTCCTTGGAGAAGAGGTCAAGGAGGCAGTGATAACAGTACCTGCTTACTTCAATGACAACCAAAGGCAGGCTACGAAGGATGCAGGAGAGATCGCAGGACTAAAAGTAGTTAGGCTTGTTAATGAGCCTACAGCAGCTGCGCTCGCATATGGGGTAGATAAAAGCGGAAAGGACATGAAGATAATGGTGTACGACCTCGGGGGCGGAACACTTGACGTAACAATAATGGAATTTGGCAAGGGTGTTTTTGAGGTGCTCTCTACTAGCGGGGATACCCAGCTTGGGGGCACAGATATGGACAATGCAATTGTGGATATGCTTGTCGGAGAGATAAAAACAAAATACGGAATTGATATAACAAAAGACCATCAGGCTATGCAGAGGCTGAGAGAGAGTGGGGAGAAGGCCAAAATAGAGCTTTCGACGGTCCTTAGTACAGAGATAAACCTGCCTTTCCTTTCAAAGGACCAGAAGGGCAATCCTATAAACTTTACATATACATTCACTAGGGCCAAACTTGAGGCATTGGTAGTGCCAATAATAGAGAGGTCCGCCAAATCTGTTATGCAGGCAATGAAAGATGCAAAGCTGGAACCGAACAACCTTGACAAGATAATATTGATTGGTGGACCTACAAGGATGCCAATAGTGCAGAGGTATGTGGAGCAGCTTCTTGGAAAGAAAATCGAAAGAGGGGTCGACCCTATGGAGGCTGTTGCGCTTGGCGCAGCGGTTCAGGCAGGAGTGATGACCGGGGAGGTAAAAGATATTGTTCTGCTTGATGTAACCCCTCTGTCGCTCAGCATAGAGACCCTTGGCGGCATAGCCACCAGGATAATAGAGCGAAATACAACCATACCCATAAAGAAATCACAGATCTTTTCTACTGCAGAAGATAACCAGACAAGCGTTGATATTGTTGTAGTCCAGGGCGAACGCACAATGGCCAAGGATAATGTGCAGCTTGGAAAGTTCACCCTTACAGGCATACCACCAGCGAGACGGGGCGTACCGCAAATAGAGGTTACTTTTGACATAGATGCAAATGGCATACTTCATGTAACCGCAAAAGATAAGGCTACCGGCAAAGCGCAAAGCATGGATATTGTTGCACCAAACAAGATGAGCAGCGATGAGATAGATAAGAAGATAAAGGAGGCGCAGCAGTTTGAGGAACAGGATTTGAGATTGAAAGAACAGGTTGAAACAAAGAACTCGGCAGAGGCCCTTGTATACAGCGCAGAAAAAACACTTGATGAATACAAGGACAAGATACCGAAAGAGGTATATGAAAAGGTAAATGACGCCAAAGAGGAGTTGAAGAATGCACTGAAAGGGGAGGACATCTCAGAGATAAAAAGGAAAACCGAGGATCTCTCAAAAACCCTGCAAGAAATCGGTTCGAGCATGTATAAGGACGCTGGCGCGGGCCAGGGCGGAGGGTCTAGTAGTGGGGGAGAAGGCCCTACAGACACAGATTATAAAGTGGAAAAATAATGCATAAATAAATGGATGACCCAATGCCGGAAGACTACTATGAGATACTTGGTGTGCCGAAAAACGCAAGCCAAGACGAAATAAAGAAGGCTTACAGGGAGCTTGCGCTCAAGTTCCATCCAGACAGGAATAAGAGCAAAGCTGCTGAGGAAAAATTCAAGAAGGTAAATGAGGCTTATGCGGTCCTTGGAGATGAGCAGAAGAGAAAGCAATATGACGCATACGGGCCTGAAGGCTTTAACCAGAGGTTCACTCAGGAGGACATCTTCAGAAATTTCGATATTGAGGATGTCCTAAGGAGCATGGGCATAGATTTTGGATTTGGCTCTTTTGGCGACAGCAATATTTTCAGCAACATGTTCGGCTTCAACCAAAGGAGGAGGGATGGAGACATAGGAAGCGACATACTGGCAAAAGTCGACGTATCTTTGCTTGATGCCTCTAAAGGAACAGAGAAGGATATATATGTTAGGCATGTAGTAAAGTGCGAAAGCTGCGGTGGCAGCGGTGCAAGGCCAGGCAGCAAAATAGTGATATGCGAAAAATGCAGAGGCAGCGGGCAGGTTGCCACAACAATGCGCAGCCCGTTCGGCATAATGCAGTCCATAAGCACCTGCCCTGAATGCAGGGGGATGGGAAAGATGCCCTCTGCTGTGTGCAA
>JAKASM010000059.1 GCA_021819045.1 Microcaldota archaeon
ACTGAGCATAAAACTGCCAAAAGTACTCAAGGCAGGCAGCGGCAAGGATAAGTAGATATGCAAAGTATGCAATTTCGCGTTTATTTATTCCGAGAGAAGCTAAATTGATGGCTATCTCATTGCAAGGTCTGACACTTCCGCACTTGCACTGTTATCGCTCTGAGGCCTTGCCTGTCCTGTACCTGAAACGAGCACCACATCTCCTATATTCTTTACGTTCTTGAACAGTACGCTTTTCTGCTGGAGTATCTTTCTTACCTCTGCCTTGTCGGAGTTCTTCCATTCCTGCATAAGAAGCCTGCTTACCTCGCCTTTTTCAAGGTCCACTATCGCGTCCCTTACCTCTCCGAGATATTGCCCTCCGTCGCTGTAGATGTCCATGCTGTATATTTCGCTTATTTTCAACCAATCACCTGAATATGACTGTTATAATAAGCTTAAATATTTTGTGCATTGCCGGTGTGACTGGAAGTTTCCTAATGAATGCATGGTTTTCGGCACTTATTCAAAAGGATTAAAAATATTTAGATGCTTACGACGGATTCCGCACAGAAAGGTTTAAATATCTTCTTATGCACAATATAGTTGCTAGTTTTAGAAGGATTTAAAAATTTATGCTATCCGAACGGGTGGCAGTAGTGCTCAAAAAGTGATTTTAATGTCAAAGACGAAGAAAATAGCAAAACCCAAGCAGCCTAAGGAAGAAAGCATAAAGAGGATAGTGGTTAGCGACAATAAGCTGAGCATAGAGGATTCCTCTGCAAAGAGAAGGAGAGGTAGGCCAAGGGGCAGCATAAGGGAAGCCTTATATGGCACAAACGAAATGGTGAGCCAATCTTCATTTCAGCAGGATTTTCTTGAAAAAAGGAGGTGCCCAAGCTGTGGCTCATCCGATATAATATCTGACAGCGAACGCGGCGAAAGAGTCTGCAACAACTGCGGCCTTGTGATAGAGGAAAATGCAACAGATTCAGGACCGGAATGGAGGGCTTTCGATTCCGATCAGAGGAATTCAAGGTCAAGGACAGGTGCGCCTATAAAATATACAAAACCAAATAGGGGCTTAGTAACTGAGATAGACCTTTACAACAAGGACATAAGAGGAGTAAGGATACCATCAAAAAGGCAAGCGCAGCTATACAGAATGAGGAAATGGCACAAGCGCGCAAGTATCTCAAACTCAAGCGAGAGGAACTACCTCATAGCGCTGCCAGAGCTTACAAGGGTATCCAGCTATCTTGGGCTCCCTGAGAACATAAGGGAGAACGCTGCACTGCTCTACAGGAAGTGTGTGCAGAGCAATATGATAAGAGGAAGGCCTATAGAAACGGTAGTGCAGGCAGTGATATACGCAGCGTGCAGAAGCGCTGGTATGCCAAGAACACTTGACGAGATATCAAGCATATCCGGGCTGCCGAAGAAGGAGATAGGGAGGGCATACAGGGTAATATCCCACGAGCTCGGTTTGAAGATTCCGCTTACAGATCCTATAAGCTATGTGCCAAGGTACATAAACTCATTGAAGCTGAGCGGTGAGGCACAGGAGAAGTCTGTGGAGCTGCTTAAGCATGCAATGAGAAAAGGACTTGTATCTGGAAGGAGCCCGACAGGCGTCAGCGCAGCTGCGGTCTATATTGCAGGCGCACTCTGCGGTGAGAGGCGCACTCAGAAAGAGGTTGCAGATGTAGCAGGCGTAACAGAAGTGACTATAAGGAACAGGTATAGGGAGCTGAAAGAGCAGCTTAACATAGATGTAAATCTATAGTTTGTCTATCCGCATACTGCTGTATGGCTGGGTGCGTGCAGCCAGCCAATGCTATAGAAGTGCAAGCCTTTTCGGTATAGTTAGACACCTGTCAAATTTCTTTCCTGCTGTAGAGCAGGCTTAAAAATCAGTATGTTGAAGGTGTATTCGAGCATGGGCGACAATTCAACCAGGCTCTGAGAATCAAAACCGGGTTGGGAAAATGAATGGGATAGAAGACAGAGTAGAAGAAGGAGCTGAGTACGACATGCGTGTCAATGCGAAGGGTGCGCGCGGCGAAGGCATAGGCAGGATAGGCAGCTTTGTTGTCTTTGTGAACAACGCAAAGACAAGGATAGGTAACAGCTACAAGGTAAAAGTGACAAAGGTGCACAGGACATTCGCATATGCTGAGGTAGCAAATCCAAGAAGGGATTTTGTAGGAAACGGAAGTATGATTGAATTCTGATCCCCGCCAGCAAACCCTTTTATACTTAATGGTATTAATCTATCTAGGCGAATTATCAAGGCATTCGGCTTTTTGGATATGCTAAGGCTTATCATATGCCGTGCCAGGGGTTTATTGCATGGAACCAAAACTGGAAAAATATATGAAAGGAACTACAACCATAGGTATAATCTGCTCTGACGGAGTAGTGCTCGGAGTAGATTCGAGGGCCACAGCAGGCAACTACATAGCAAGCACAGAAGCCAGAAAGGTCTTCAAGATAGACTCCAATATTGGCATGACAATTGCTGGAGGTGTAGGCGACGCCCAGGAGCTGGTAAGAATACTTAAGGCACAAAACGAGATATACAAAATGAATGAGGGAAGACCGCTGACTCCTAAGTCCGCTTCATCGCTTCTTTCGATAATAATGCAGCAGAATAAGATGGTGCCTTATATGGCCTGGGTCATGGTGGGAGGATTGGACGGCGACACGCCCCTCCTGTATTCGATAGATGCATTTGGAGGCTCTATAGAGGAGAGTAGGTTCACATCTGTCGGAAGCGGCTCCGAAACTGCCCTGGGTTATATAGAGGACGCTTATAAGAAGGGCATTGCAACAAAAGACGCAGTAAAGATTGCCGCAAAAGCGCTCTCGATCGCAATGAGGAGGGATTCCGCCACAGGTGACAACATACTCATAGCAACCATAACAAAATCAGGTTATTCGGAATACTCTGGAAAAGAAATAGAAAAATTTATCTCATCCAAGTAAATGCATCAAGATCTGTGAGATGCAAAATTGGGAATAGCGACAGACCAACCCATCAGTGATTTTTTTGGAAAATGAAAGCGATGCTGCTAAAGCAAAAGAGCACATAGATGAGCTTTTCGGTAAGATAGAGGACATGCTCCCAAAAGAGGCCGGCTTCGTGAAGGCAGAGTTTGAAGGCCCAGACATAGTGATATATGTCAAGAACATAAAGGCGATATATACAGATGACACGGTGATAAGGGGGATTGCCTCATCGATAAAGAAGAAGCTGGTCATAAGAAGCGCAGAGGGGGCTCTCATGCCGCCGGAAAGTGCAAAGCCCATAATAGAGGGGATCATCCCGAAAGAGGCTATAATCGCAGGCATGAAGTTCATGCCAAAGTTCTCGGAGGTATATATAGAGGCTATGAAGCCAGGCCTTGTCATAGGTAAGGGTGGTGTAACCCTTAAAAAGATTGCAATGGAGACCGGATGGACTCCGAAAGTCCTGAGAACTCCTACAATGAGTAGCGAGGTTATATCAGGAGTCCGCCAGCTGATGTTCAACGAGGAGGATTTCAGGAAAAAATTCCTTGCAAATGTTGGCAAAGACATCAATAAGGTGCTGATGAAAAGCGACTGGCTCAAGACGACCGCTTTGGGTGGCTACAGG
>JAKASM010000060.1 GCA_021819045.1 Microcaldota archaeon
TATAATAGAATCCACTTCTGCAGAGATAGTCATAGATAAGCCACAGGTAACAAAGATAGAAATGCAGGGCATAACAAGCTTCCAGATAACAGGTGAAATAATCGAAAGAGAAAAAAGGGTAGATGTTAGTATAACTGATGAGGATATAAAACTAGTCCAGGAGCAGAGCGGGATAAGCGACAGGGAGAAAGTTGTGAAAGCACTTCAGGAAGCCAATGGCGACATAGCAAAAGCGATACTCTCTCTCAAAGGCAGCAATCAAACATGATATGCATGCGCATATGGGACTCCTTTTATTGTCTTAACGTGCTCCTTTTCTATTAGCATGCTCGCTATTGCAGCAGATACCGCTTCCTTTCCTATTATATTCGCAGAAATTATCTTGCCGCCCCTCTTCCTATACTTATCCGGTGATATAAGGATTCCTTTATAGAAGTCACGATAGGTATCAAGATCGATGATTACTTTGTCCTCTCCCAACATCTTGCCTATAAGGGATTCGTCACACATCGCTATGATTATCCCTTCATCTGTAATATGCTCCTTTACATAGATCATAAGCTCAGCCATATTTGTAGAGAAATAGTGTAGAGGATAGATAGAGTATCCCATATGTGCTGAGCCAGATAAATCCGGCCACATTACTCAGCAGGTATGCCAAATAGCCAAGAGAAACCAGTAATGCAGATAAAGCCAATTCTAATTTGGTGTTAAGTATGGTCATTAAGATATTGCGTTTCGGCCTTCCGCTTACCCTTGTCCAGTTAGACAGGGGATCTTTTTTTAGTATTGCTGCCAATGCGGCTTTTGCTCTCACTATCGCCAATGCAAAATTAAGAGCAAACACCATCCCTCCTTTTTTGAAGGAACCAAAATATATGCGCGTAAGAACTACTGGTGCAATAAAAGAGAGAACAAATGCTATGCCGCCAAATATCTCAAGGTCCCTTGTTATGTATGTAGCCTGTAAGAAGTTGGAGAGAGTTATATGCGCAAAAGGAAGCGCAGAAAAAGAGACAAATATAGAGAGTGCAGTAAAGAGCAGCAGCACTATGGAAAGATAATTTAATCCGAAGCCGTGGCTCCAATAATCAAGGCTGGACATTATGGGAACTTTCTTCTCTTTCATGGACCTAACAAGGTAATACTTTATGAACTGGGTATCGCCATAGTTGTACCTCCATTGCTGCCGTACCAATGCGCTGTATGTGGTTATAGGCTCCCCAAGCGCGTACACCTTTGGTATATAAAGGCTCTTGAAGTTGTGGAGGTCAGATTCAAGGCTGAAGAATGTGTCCTCTATCACATACTCCGGGAAGCCATTAAGCTTTTTCAGGTACGAGGTGCGGATTATCCCGCACGAACCTGCAAAAAGCGCAGTATTATTCAAAGCCCTGTTGGGCTGTATGAACTTGAAGAAAAATGCGTCAAAAAGGTCAACCGCATCAGAGAAAAGGTTGCCCTTCGCATATCTCTTTTCTGTCTGAACATAGGAAAGCTGCTTGTCATTGAAGTAAGGGATTAGATCCCTTATAAAATTCCTGTCTGTAAGGTACTCATCAGCGTCAAATATCGCTATGAATTCTTCTTTGCAGCGTTTCACTGCATGATTCAATGCTCCTGCCTTGCACCCTGTGCGTTTTTTCCTGTGAATGAAGGTTATTCCCTCTTTAGCGCAGAACGCCCTAAGTTCGTCGGTAATTTCCCGCTTTGTGGAATCATCAAGAAGGTAATATGTGAGTTTATCCTTGGGATAATTCATCTCCATAAGCCTTGACAGGTTCTTCTCAACCAGCTTAACGTCTTCATTATATACCGGCATCATTATTGCTACTGAAGGAAATTTCGTAAGCGGCTTTAACCGTGCAGTTATATCATCTATATATTTATCGTAGAAATACGACCTGAAATATGATACAGAAGCGTATACATTGAAGAACCCTGCGAATATAGCCAATGCAAGGAATGCGCACGCCAGGGCGAATGTGTAAGTTGAGTTCGCCTCTATAAATATATAACCTGCAAATATCAAGCTCGCCACAGATAGGAGCAGGAATATGGCAACTGTAGCCAGCCTTACTAATACGCCTCTTGTGATGTTGAATCTATCCATATAATCAAAGTATCCGGAATCTACCATTGTAATGAAGGATATTAAATAGCTAATTCTTAAATACATATTGCCTTTAATGCAATGGTTCAAGGAAAGATATGCCAGGGTGGCAGAATCTGGTAACGCGCCGGTCTCGAGCTTTTAAAGCACCGAGAGCTGATTTGTGATGCAAAACAAGAAAACCGGTGCCCTTCGGGGCTTTAGGGTTCAAATCCCTACCCTGGCGATTTGCAGAATGCCTAGCAAAAAGGCGTATCCTTAAGATACTACGTGGCATCAGTGCTAATACTTATGAATTCGCTGAGCAACACAGTTGCATAAGAACCCGAAGGCAAAGAAAACGACATACGTATATTATCCCCAGAGTCTGCAAATGAAAACCCCGTAAACGGAGCAAAAATTACCCTATGCCCTCCTTTGCAATTCAGTTCAGGCATTCGGCCAACCTTGAAGTCTCCACTCGTTATTCCGAGTTTCTCAAGTATTTCTTTTTCTATATCATTCAAATTAGTCTCATATCCCACTATATTGCCTAAAATAAATCTTCCTTCACCTTGCAGGTTTGAAATATCGGGGAACCCCAATCTATCTGCACCGCACAACAAATCTCCCTCTATAGGTGCCGATCCGTGGAGTTTCAACCGAGTTTCCACCTCCATGTTAAAGATCATGGCTTCTACAGAATGCACAAACATGAGCATCAGCTGCCTCGGAAGCCTTCTCATCGCATTAGCAAAATCTGTTGGGTGCTGGGACAGATACTGTATAACCGATCTCTCATATTTCAGATACTTTGGAAAATAATTCATGGCAGCAACAAAATCCCCCTCGTTTGCAAGCCTTTCCCTAGCTTCTATTGAATCCAGGTTCCTTTCATTTACTGTATCTGTAAGGAAGCTCATAGCGCAGGATTCGAAATCCCCTTTCAATATAGAAAGTCCTATCTTAGTATTGTTATCCCTGCTTCCAAATCTCTGTGCTCCAAAATAATTTGGAAATATGCCTCCGAGCTCTGCTGCAATGTCTGATACTATGCCAATACCATTGCCCATGCCCCGTATAGTTGCAGTGAACCTGTTGCCTGACAGGTCTCCCATCTTGACTCCGCAGTTGCTCTGCCATGCAGAATTTATCTTTATATCCTTGACATGTGTCGACATCAAGATATCTCTGCTGGCTCCGTATATGCTGCATAGTTGTGTAGATATCGATGTCCTGTCTTTTGTCCCGGCAAACGCCACAGACCTAATGCCCCTGTGCACTTTTTTTGCCAACGCATTAAGCGCTTGTATTGTATTCCAATCCTTTTTCTGCATTATGAAGACTATAAATTTGCCTTTAGGGTCTTCGCTTACTCCTATGTCAGAAGCCACGATAGATTCATCAACACCCAATACCTTACCGGTTTTTGTTATCTCTTCTACTATGAAATCTTCCGGCGAATGCTTAATAATGCCTTTTAATGGATTGGTTTTGGAAAGTCGCATCATAGATGCGACTTTC
>JAKASM010000061.1 GCA_021819045.1 Microcaldota archaeon
CCGATTATCTTCACAGCCCCGGTTCCGTGTGTGACAACTACAGATATGTTTGTCAACTGGCCTATGTTATTTGATAGGTCAACTGCCGGTGCGTGTATTGATGACGCACCTATTATGTTTTGCGCAAACGCCAGAGTGCCTGAAATTAATAAAATGGAAAGTATCGTTGCAAATAAGACATTTATCTTCATTTTACCACTTTTGTTCTTCGCATATATATGTGGCCTTCTCCATCAGCTGAAGCTGTGGGCTTTCTGCTTCCATCCCCACTAAGTTGGCTGTGGATTTCTCATATGTAGATTGACTTGCATGCGGAAGCGTTGCGGTCCTGATTCGCCGGCACCGCTTGCATATTTTGGGTATGCATAGGCCGAAACCTCCAGGGCTTCACTTCCCTAATGCCGTTTTAATCCTAAAGTTTGAATATTTCATGATTTGATTTTGCTCCAGTTTGCCGATATGTCTATATCCCACTTCCAACAAGAAAGTGTCACTACTCGTATTATGGAAACAAAAAATATTAAATGTTGCGTTGGATTATACCCGACCCAAAGCATTGGTTTTAAGCCAAAGTCGCGGCAGTAGTTCCTTTCTTTTAGATTCGAATTCCGAATGCTATTATATATGTGGCTATTCCTAAAAGAACACCAAAAAGCAAGGGAGGTATTGCTGGTAGTGCCCTTTTGTATCTCCTTAAAATAAAAGTGGTGAGTATGAGCCCGAATATTGAGCCTCCGATTATGAAAAAACTGAGCGTGAAGTTAAGGTTGACGCTATATGCCGACACAGCAACCATTAATGGTATCGCGAGGTCGCCAGTCCCCAGCTCTACTCTGGCCGAGATAGGGAGCATTCCCTGATTGTACATCTTTCTTATAATGCCCTTTAGCTTTCCTTTTGTCTCCTTATTGAATTCCATGACCTCTCTGCTGGTAAATTCGCTTTTTGATACCGCCTCTATTTCGTCTACTCCTATCAGGAAAGCGAGGTTCCTTGATGACATGGCTTTAGCCATTACTACCATGTGCTTGGTTACAAATACCGCTACAAAATCATAGACCGCTATGATTGCCATGAATATCAGCGATACTACGAAACCAAAGCTTACGCCAAGCACAACACCGACGCCTACGCTGGCTATTATAGCTGCGGTATTTCGCAAAAACGGCCATCGGTTCTTTGCTATAACTAGTGCGAGAGCAGCGAATATTCCGATTATAAAGTTTACTGTTATCCCAGTGCCGAAGACAGTGAACAGCGTGCTGCTTATGAATTCTCCGGAAAATATAAGAAAGACAAAAAAAGCAGTTATGAATAGTACACCACCCTCAATTAGTATGAACAACTTGTTGCCTCTGTAAATTCTAAGTATGAGCATAAGCGCGGCGGCTACTACAATTATGTACACTATGTAGAACAGCAATCCTGTGATTGAAGAGACGGCCTGCGCACTTCTTACCTCCTGGTAGGTTGCGCCTGAAAAGAGCATGCTTGCTAGAAGCAGACCAAAAAACTGTACTATCATAAACATTACGATTATCTGAAGAACCTGCCGTGTCTCTATCATTCGTAATGGCAATATTACACCTGCTGGCCATTATTCCGTGTCATGGCGAATTATCTTTATAATGCCTGGCTTTGGCCTGAATATATCTCCGCTTCTTTCAAGCTCTACAAGATATCTGTTGAGAGAGTCGACGTCTATTCCGGCTTTTGTGGCCTCTTCTGCTAGCCTCTGCGTCTTAGCAGCACCTTCATCCTCTTCAAGCTTCTTTATGAGTCCTAGGATAATGTTTATCCTGTCAACCTTTTCCCTAGGCATGCCTGTTATTATAGTATCTATATCCATTCTGCCTGACCTGTCAACAGCCAATGTCTTGAGCATGAACTCATTGAGGGATACTGCTATCTCTGCATCCTGCAGTTCCACAATGTTCGATAGCCTTGCTTTTGCGCTGGCTTCGGCCATCCTGATAAGCCCTTCTATCTGCCTTGGGGTTATTGGCGTAACTCCCTCCTTGGCACCAAGCTTCCTTAGCTCTAGATAGTAGCTCTGTATCTTCTTAGACGCCTCCTCCGACAGTCTCGGTATTATATTTTTCTTTGCGTATGCTATGTACTTCCTGACAAGCTCTCCGTCTATTGGCGGTTTCTGCACCTGTTCGTATTCCTTTATGTTCGAAAGCTCTGCTCCTGCGGCGCCGTGCTGGACGAGTATGTGCTGCGCTATGTTTCTGTCGAGTTCCTCATCCATTATGTCTTTTATCGGGAATACCAAATCGAATCTCGATAACAATGTCGGAGGAATGTCGAACTGCTCTGCCGGATACTTGTTTTGGTCAAACCTGCCGAATTTTGGGTTTGCTGCAGCAAGGACAGCGGTCCTAGCCGTGAATGTGGCTATTATGCCGGCCTTTGCTACGCTTATAGTCTGCGACTCCAATGCCTCGTGAAGGGCTGCTTTATCTTCATCATTAACCTTATCGAACTCATCTATCGCAACAGTTCCTCCAGAGCCTAAAACTAGAGCACCTGCCTTGAGTGTCCATCCGCCCTCAGAGAAATCATCTCTCTCGGCTACTGCAGTCATTCCCCCTCCTGTAACCGATTTGCCACTGACATATATCCCCTTTGGAACCAACCTGGCTACAGATTGCAGTATCCTTGTCTTGGCGCTGCCCGGATCCCCTATCAAGAGTATGTGCATGTCACTTCTTATAGGCCCCCCGTCTATTAGAGTCTTATTGGGAGTGCCACCGAAAAGTTGCAGTGTGACTGCTCTTTTTATCTCATCATAGCCGTATATTGATGGTGCAATGGACTTTGAAAGCTTATCGAATATTTTTGGGTCTTTGCCCAGCTCTTTAATAAGTCTTTCTTCTTCTGGGCTTATCTGGAGCTCTGCAAATTCTTTTTGTTTGGGTATTATGGAGACCGCATCAAGAAACATTGTATAGATGTCCTTCTCCAGTTTGCCTCTTGTGTTCCTTCTCGGCCTGATTCTCAAGATTCCAGTAAGCTCTATTCGGTCTCCGGGTATTACAGTATTCACCAGGTCATCTTCCATCCAGACTTCAAGTTGCCATGTTGGCGCACTTCCTTTCAACTTTTCTAATGGATCTTGTACGGCTATCTTCTGGAGATTGATGAACTCCGATTCCTCCGCTACCTGCTTGAGCGAGCGTCTTTTGCAGCTAAGGCAGAATTCCGGCAGCTCGTCCTTACCTGATCTAACCTTATATGTAGCTCCGCAATAGCTACACTTGTATGATCCCACCTTAACCATCGGGCTTATCTCTGAACGCTTGACAATTAGGCTGTCCAGCATTATGAGCTTGCTTATAAGTGCAGATCCTACATCCTGCACAAGCGGTTTGTTCACGTTCTGGCCAAATACGCGGACGTGGACTTCCTTCCCTATAAGATCCACATCAGCCATTTTGCCCCTTAGGGACTCTGTTGCCGCTTCCAGAACGGGGTCTGGCTGCTCAACAAGTGATTCGGCTATTTCTGGGTCGAATTTTATAATATCTGAAAAGTTTACCT
>JAKASM010000062.1 GCA_021819045.1 Microcaldota archaeon
CGATCTCTCCATTATCCTGCAGCTTACTGAGTATATCTCCCCATAGATTCCTGTCTTTGCTTTTGTATTTATATCTACTATCTCTGCCAAGTACCCTGAAAGTTGCCTAATTTGGGGATTGTCCTTGTTCTCTGCCATCTAACCATTCATTGCTCTTGTTGTTTTTCTGCTGCTTGTGGCTGCTCTTGTTGCTTCTCTGTTTTAGGTTTTTGCGCTTTTTCCCTTGCGGGCTTTTTTTCGCTTTGCTGCTCGGGTTTTGCAGATTGGGTTTTAGAGCTTCCGGCGCTTGTGCCTGTAACCTTGCTCACTATCTCCTTTATTGCTGTAGAAGCGTTGCCCTGATTCTCTATTGCGACTGCGGCACAAGGCACTGACATTCCTATGGATTTCCCAAGCTCCAACTTGCTCGGCACATAAGTGAATGCTATCTTTTTCTGTTCGCATATGGCCGGTATATGCATTACAACTTCCTCAGGCTCTACGTCAGTTGCGATAACCACAAAGGATGCGAGCCCTCTTTCTACGCTCTTTGTGACCTCATTTGCGCCTTTCCTTACAGGTCCTGCTTGCCTTGCCATCTGCAAGGCTTCGTACGTCTTAGCTACTACTTCATTCGATACTTCGAACTTTACATAAGATTTTGCCATACATAACACCGTCGGTCTTTTAACTTCATCCAGTTTTGTATGTACTTTGGATTTGAACAAAAAGACATATCTATTCTGGGCTAAAGCTATTTATACTTTATGATTAGCCTTCCTTAAGCGGACACGGCATTCTTTTTCTGTGTATTTTTTACCTCGTATGCATGCTGTGAGCGTGCCAGCCTAAGCGCATTGGCTGTCGTATCGGCTGTAGCCATTCTGTGAGAAGGAGGCATTGATAATATTGTTCTGCTATTCCATGGCTGCATTGGTACGTACAGCCATTTCCCTTCGGTTAAATGGTCATTTTGGTGGAATGCTGCCCATATTGAAGGCGCATCGTCTATAATTATATTGTAGTCATCTTTAAGTTTATCTAGCGTGTGCCCCACAACCACAACGCGCAACCTCAATGATGGGAAGTTTCGCCTTAGCCATTTTTGAAGCCCATTCTCCGTTCCGGGAGGTCTTGCGGTGACTATATCTACATCAAAATGTTTAACGAAATTAAGGAGTTCTTCTTCTGTTATGGTAGGTTTTATGCGGTCCGATTTTTCGTTCCATAATTCTTCATAAATTCTAAAAAACTCTTCAGTAGGCATTTGCAACTTTGATTCCTTCCAGTTGTAATTATCTATATCGGAAACCGCAAAAGCCTTGCCGGTTATCTTATTCCACTCTTCGACTATAGGAGTGTGCACATCGGCAAGCGTGCCGTCGATGTCTAGAGCCACTCTGGGAGAGTGCCGCCTCAATAGCTGAGAGGCTTGCATCTAATCAAGTAATTTTGTTTCTTTCTCATCCGCTGTGAAGCCTACCTTCTTGTGAGTCCCATCGCACATTGGCTTGTGTTCTGAATGACCACACCTGCAGAAAGCGAATTTGACCTGGCCATCTATTAGGACCAGATTTGGGCCATCCTTTGTAGATTTTATTACTACTTGCGGCATGTGACATCCTCCCTCGTAAACTGTGTGGGCTTCCCAAGCGAAACATGGTTATATAGATATTGGACAAAAAAGCATATATATGTATGTTTGCTGCAAAATCGTATTAACTTGTTTTGCAGTTAGCTCTCATCCCATCGCTAAAGCGTGCTGGTTTTCCCGCTATGAATTGATAAGTTATTCCCTAAATCGGCCCGTTGGCTAATCCATGAACTGCTGCGCTGTAGGCGGCTCCTCCGGCTGCCCCTTCCTTTTCCTTATCTCCCTGACTATTTTGTTCTGCAGCTCCGTTGGCAGCCTTTCGTATCCTGAAAACTCCATGCTCCATAACGCCTTGCCCTGCGTCATTCCCCTTAGATCATTTGAAAACCCTTTTATGACCTCTGACACCGGCATTTTGGCAAGTATTGATGCCTGGCCGCTTTCCTGCTCTATATTCAGTATCTGGCCCCTCCTACCTTGCAGGAATGATATTACATCTGACATGAAGTCGAGCGGTATGTTTATTGTAAAATTCTGCTTAGGTTCTTCAAGAACAACTCCGGCAGTTAATAGGCCGGCATATATTGCCCTTTTAATAGCGGGCATTATCTGCGCAGGCCCCCTGTGAACCGGGTCTTCGTGTATTGTTGCATCTACTATGCTTACAAGTACGCCGGAGCATTTCTCTCTTGCCAACGGGCCGTCCTTCACAGCTTCATTGAAACCGTCTATGAGCAGCTCCATTACCTCATTCATGTATTGGACTCCTTTGGTTACATCTGCAAGCATGCATTTGTTGGTTATCTGCTCTACCTCTTTTGCTATATTCCTATCAAGTCCGGCTTGCACCATTGCCTCTATCGCAGCCTGTCCTTTGGGCTTGCCTTCCCTTATCTGCCCTTCGTCTATGCCTTTCTGCACACCGTCTGGAAGCGGCTCCACTGTGACATAGAATCTTGAGTGCCTGTTAGGCGACTTGCCCTCTATCGGACCGGCCTTTTTGAGTATAGTTTCGTGATACACCACAATAGGTTCGCTTGTGATTATAGGTATCTTGAATTCGTCCTTCAGCTTTGTTTCTATAGTCTCAAGGTGCAATTCCCCCATTCCGCTTATCAGGTGCTCCCCTGTTTCCTGATTTATTTCTGCCTTTAAGGTGGGGTCTTCTTTAGTAAGCACCCTTAGCGCCTCTATCAGCTTTGTTGTGTCTCTTGAATCCTTTGCCTCTATTGCCTTGGTCACCACTGGCTGAGAATAGTGTTTAATCTGCTCGAACGGCTCTATCACATTTTCGCTTATCGTATCGCCTATCGATAGATCTTTCATGCCTATCAAAGCTGCAATATTGCCTGCGGGTATCTCATCGACTATCACTTTATCTGGGCCCATGTAGATGCCTACCTGCTGCAGCTTCTGCGTCTGTGATCTTCCTGAGACATGAAGCTCCAATCCTTTTTTTGCAGTCCCTGAGAATATTCTTCCTACGGCGATCTCGCCGGCCTGCTGGTCGTACTTTATACCGAATATTACACCGTTTGTCTTTCCTCCTATGTTTGTATTTAGCATGTCTTTGCCATCCTCTGAGTTAAGATCGCCATGCCATATCTGCGGTATTCTATATGGCTGCGCCTCGGCCGGATTGGGGAGATGCTCAACAACCATCGCCAGGGTGGCCTCATCTATCGGGCATATCTCCTGCAGCTTAGCAAGATCGTTATTCGCTGTTAATTCAAATATATGCTTGAAAGTCACTTTATTTTTCTCCATTATCCTCTTAGATATCGCCCACCTTCTTAGCGCCGAGCCGAATGCTACGCTTCCTTTATCCACACTGACCTTCCACTTGCTTCCGTACCCCTCAGGAGCATACGTTTCTATCATCTGATTTATCTCATTTATCAACTTTAGTAGCCGCTCTTGAGTTTGTTCCGGAGTCAATCTGAGCTCGGTAATTAGCCTGTCCACCTTATTG
>JAKASM010000063.1 GCA_021819045.1 Microcaldota archaeon
TAAGTCAAGGTATCACCTGCAAAATACCAGCCCTAATGGCCATGAAATCAGCACTACGGTGATAACTAAAATTATAGTGGGCTCGTTGTGTATCAGGAGACTTGATAATAGGTATTCAAGATTTCAGAATGTCCTGTATAAATTGAAAAAATTCCAAAGCAGAGGCAAGCAGGGAAGAGAGAAATTGGACGATTCGCTGGTTTGGGCCGAATGAGCCGCAATTGCGATTTTTGCCGGCTCTGTGTAAGGAGGTAATGTCAAGCTGTCCTTAAACTTTTCGCACAACGCATATATATGTGAAAACGCTGGAATACTTAATTGTATATTATATAGGTAGTGAGATGCGCGGTAATATTCCAAAGCCGGTTGTGAGGACACTAGCCAACGTAAGCCCGGAGCACATAGCAGAGCTTGGGGGGAAAGGTAGAGAGATGCTCGCTGGGCTTAGAGCTGAAGGGTTATACAGGCCCCTAAACCAGTATAAAGCGAGGCTTGAAGAGGGCAGAATAACTTATGGGGAAGGGTATCCGATAACCGCTTTCGAGAAGTTCCTTGGCTATTATGACAGGACGAATAATACAGCATTCGCCCCTTCGGTTTCCATGACCACTGATTTTTCCATAGCAAGGTGCTTCTGCAGGTATTTGCGCGAGCCTGGGCGTGACTTCGTCACACTTGATGGAGAAAGAGACGAAAGCTATGACAAGAGAGCCAGGAAAGCACTTGACATATTTAGGGAAGTAAACGGTATAGAAGGCTCGTTCCAATTCATAATAACAAGGGATAGGTCAAAATACGGCAGGGCGAAGGGACTGGGAGAATCGGCAGCTGTGGCTGCGGCCGCTTCTAGAGCATTGGTGGCGAATGTTTTTGGGGAAGAGGCAACAAACGACGATAGTTTTGTTTCGAGATATGCAAAGCTGGTATCTGGATCCGGATCTCGCTCAGTAACAGGAGGAATATCTGTGTGGGTCTCGTTTCCAGGGATTCCAGAAGAACAATCGTATGGCATCAGGTTGCCGTTCGACACGAGTAACTTCTACTTTGCAGTATATCCGGCAATGCACGGCATAACAACTTTGAAGGCGCATGATGTGGCGATGTCTTCGGACTTCTACCAGACCTGGGCCGCTATGAAATACGATAAAGTAATGAACTTGATAAGAGGCAGGAGCATAAAGGACCTTATGGAGCAGGCACAGTTAGACATGTTCAAGCTAAACGCGCTTATGATGACTGGTGGAAAGAACGGGGGCACGGTAATACAGACTCCTGAGAGTCTAGAGATAATACAACATGTTGTCGATTTTCAAAACCGTGGAAAACCGCTATACATGACTGCTGATACCGGGCCGTCTATAGTGATCATGTCTAACGATAGGTCAGTATTAGGGGAATTTATAGCAGAAGAAAAGGAAAGAAGCTGGAAAACCCCAATTATAGGAGCCATACCTAAAAGGGTTAGTAGCGAAGCCAACACAGAAGAGCTTAGAAGGGTCTCAGATTTATTTGCATCGTTGAGGACATGACACACTGTTGAAATGTAGAGTTCAGTCACTGTTAACTATCAATCCTTCTGGATCTATACATATATCATTTACGATTCCTCCACCTTCTTCTATTGCCTTCCTCACCTCCTCTTTTTTGCCAGGAGCCAATGCAAGCATGTTATCGCCTTTTCCTGCACCGGAAAGCTTCGCTCCTGCGGCTCCAGCATCCCTAGCTGCCCATACGAGTCTTTCTAAGATAGCAGAACTTACCCCCTCTGCATAGAGGAGGCCATGGTTTATGTTCATTAGCTCTCCTACCATAGCTGTATCGCCGGCTTCAAGCGCTTCGGTCGCCTTATCTCCTATTTCGCCTATTTTATCAATTATTGATTTAAAGGTCTCTGGATACTTGTTCTCAAGTATAGTGACGGCATCGACTATGGGCTTCGATTTTATCTTAATTCCGGTGTTTCCTACAACTATTGGGAATTCTTTGTATTTTATTTGCCTGACCCCTTTGCCTTTCTGGTACCATATTAAACCTCCAAAAAGTGCAGGTGCAATATCAAGGCCGCTGCCGATCCCTGAAACCTCTCTCTCTATCTTAAGCCCCATAGCGAGCATTTCATCCTTGCTTATCTTGGTGTCGAAATGAGCGTCTAAAGCCCCTAAAGTAGCAACTAGCACAGCCCCAGAACTACCGAATCCAGGAAGCATAGACGATTTTGTCTCTAAATCAAAGCCTCCGATTTTCCCAGTCTTATCAAAAAATTCTTTTATGGTTCCTGAAATAAAATCTAGTTTTTCTGAAGGGTATTTCTCCTTCACCACGTTCATTTCTTTGCTTGTTAAATATATTGAACTATCATTTCTAGGTGTAAGGTACACATGGATTCTCTGGTTTATTGCAAAAACTACCACTGGTTTTCCATGTCTTCCAACATGTTCTCCGAAAAGTATCAGTTTCCCAGGTGCGGATGTGTGTATCAACAGATCACTTCAAAATAGGTGCTTGTTTATAAGTTTAGTTCCTTCTCCGGGTTTACCAACTATGGTTTTTTGGACCCCTTCCAATTTACCGATTCTTTTCATTATATTTTTTTCTTCTTCAGGCAGGCAGAATATGTGCACATTTGCTCCTGTATCGCAACTGAAGTAACACTTTATTCCTTCTTCTCTCATTAACATGACTTCATGCATTACTCTGAGCGTTTCTGGAACCCAATAAATAAGTTCTGGTGTCGCCGTTATGGCAGTAGCATGCATCATTAACGAATTTCTCTCTGCAGTCCTGCCGAGTAGCGTGAAATCCCTATCTTTTATTGCTTTTCTGACATTTGCCAAATCTTTCTCCACCTCCTTTAACCATGCGGGATAGTAAGGAGAGGTGTCTTTTGCAATCCTCATGCCGTTCCTTGTATCAACCTTTCTTTGCTTCGTTGAGACCATCGCAATGACGTCCCTGACATCCCACCAGTGTTGATCCGCAAGCTGTATAGCATAGGAATCCTCGCTTTTATTGCCAGAAAGCCATTCTACGAAACCACCATATATCGATCTGCAAGAGGAGCCAGAACCTTGCCTTGAGATTATGGATAATTGTTTTGGATCGAGTTTTAGTCCTGCTGCGGCGCATGCTGCAACAGTAAGTGAGGCGAATCCACTGGCTGAGGAGGCGAGCCCTATGCCAATTGGCAGGTCTGTCTTTGCCTCACCCTTTGCCTTGAGCGTTATGCCAGCAATCTTCCGGATAAGATCGATGTGTTTTTCAGTTCTCTCTTTTACTTTTTCTATTGTTGGTTCCCCATTTACAATAGCAATGTCTTCATCATATTCCTCTGAGAATTCTACAGTCGCTGTCGCGCCATGGGCGTCGCTTGTCATTGAGATATTGCTATTCATAGGGGTCATAAGTTTTTCGTCCCTTTTTCCCCAATACTTGACGATAGCTACATTTGAATATGCCTTTGCTGTTGCTTTCATTGTATAACCCATTGCACCATAACTATTTATTCAATAACGGCCATGACTT
>JAKASM010000064.1 GCA_021819045.1 Microcaldota archaeon
CAAGTTCAGCAGCGAGATAGGCGTGCTTAACGGGCGTCCTAGGGATATCTTCACATTCAAGAGATTAAAAAGAGGAAGATCTGGTGGTATAACTGCGCTGGGGCTATCTGCGGGGCTGCTGGGTGCAACAATAATATCCTTTTCTTTTGCTTACTTTTCTTTGATCGGAATGCCATTCATGCCTTTGGGCTTCAGCTATATTCCAATCCTTGCGGTTTCGGTCTCTGTTGGAGGCTTTGTAGGCACAATAGTTGATTCGGTAGCGGGCCATTTCGAGGAGAAAAAAATTGGAAATAAGTTTACCTCCAACTTTATATGCAGCATCTGCGGAGGAGTAGCAGGATTGCTCATATTTGTTCTTCTTTCTGCTCTATGATTGCTTAGAGGAGATGTTCCACACTTATAATTTTCTTGATGCTGAAGAACTTGGTGTATGTGTAACTGCAGTGGCCTTTAGATAAAAACCATATAGTCATTCGGTACAGCAGCTCATCTTTGACACATCCTCATAGAAGGCCTGTGCTGCCAGCTTGAACCCTTCGCTTAGTGTTGGGAATATATGAACAGTGTCTATTATATCATCTATCGTAAGGCCGAATTTTACCGCTAGTACTCCTTCGTGTATCAAGTCGGCAGCATGCGGGGCAAGCATGTGCACTCCAAGTATCTTTTTGGTCTTATTGTCAATAACTATTTTGATTACGCCTCTATCATCGCCTATCAGCCTGGATTTGGGTACCAGTTTCAACTCAAGCGGGCTACATGCGCATCTTATACCGTTTTTTACAACCTGCTCTTCAGTCAGACCAACCATGGCCGCTTCAGGATAAGTGAAGATTGCACTGGGCACCTCACTGAGGTTTATCTCCTTCCTTGCGTGCCTGAAGAGATTTAATGTGGCTACGTTGCCCTCTTTTGCGGCCAGTGTTTCGAGCATGGGCTCGCCTGTCACATCTCCGGCGGCATATATGCTATCTATGTTAGTTTTAAGCCTTTTATCGACTTTTATGAACCCTTTTTCATTTATCTGCACGCCTGCCTTGCCGAGATTTAGATTATCGGTATTCGCCTTGCGGCCGGTTGCAAAGAGCACCTCCTCTGCTTCAAATGAGGCTTCTGCACCATTTACCTGCGCAGTTATTGTTTTACACCCTCTCTTAGATATAATGCTTATCGGTGTTGCATTCGTGACTATCTTAATGTTGTCTTCTTCCAGATAGTAAGCGAGATTTCTGCTTATCTCAGGTTCCCAGTTTGGTATTATGCTTTTGCTTCTCTGCAGAAGGGTTACATTTACTCCGAAATTGGAGAACATCTGTGCAAATTCCAATCCAAGCGCCCTCCCTCCGATCACTAACAGAGATTCTGGAAGTTTTTTGATTGAGAGAGCCTCCTCGTTGGTGAGGTATGCTGCCTTTTCTATCCCATCTATTTTAGGTATATATGCCCGTGCACCAGTTGCTATGAGAATGTTCTTCGCATTTAGCTCCGCCTTGCCTGCCCTTAGAGTCTCTTTATCAATGAATGAAGCAGTTTTGTTGATGTATGTGACATTTTCCAATCCTTCAAGTACATTTACGTATTTCTCTTCCCTCAACGAGTCCACAAGCGCGGCTTTTTCTTCTACGATCTTTGCGTAATCTGGCTTTCTGAGGGTATAGCTTAGGCCTGCAAATCGCCTTTGTGCCATTTCTCGTGCAAAAGAGCCTACTGTTATGAGCCTCTTGCTAGGCACGCACCCAACATTGATACAGGTGCCTCCCAAAAGAGTTCCTTTGGTAGCATTATCTCCGACCATTACGGTCCTAATGCCAAGGTTGTTGGCCTTTATGGCTGCTGCAAAAGCAGCGGCCCCCTGACCGAGTATTGCATATTCAAAATGCTCTACTTAATCACCCTTGAAATATACTCCTTATCGGCTATGTTGCAGGCTATTATTTTGGAATTGTACTTTTGTATGTGTTTCATTATGCTGCCAACCATCGGCTTGACTTCATCTTTAAGGCTATAGATGCGCATTTTACCATCTCTTCTTACATTTACGAAACCACAGTTCAGCAGGCAGGTGAGGTGATGAGAAACATTACTCTGCTCCAGTTCAATCGCATTTGCTATTTCGTTAACGCCCATGTCTTTTTCTATTAAAGCAGCAAGTATGCTGAAACGGCTGTAATCGCCTATAGCAAAAAAGAATGTCTTTACTCCAAGTTTATCCATTAACCCACTATTTTATGCTGAAACGTTTATTGCATGCTCAAGCTGGCCTAGCGTGGAAGAAGGTTCGCCATTAGAATACAATACTATTCCTTTGCTTGAAATTACGTAATATATGTCAAGATAGCCTTTGGGGTCATACGCTGCAGTCATGTTATACCCCGAGATTGCAGGTACAATTGTGCCGTTATAGTATGCTGCGGGTGCATATGAGATTACAAAGTCGGATATGGGTGGGCCGTTGTATCCGAGATCCCTGTAAAGCTCAACCTCAATAACCTTTATGCCGCGCTGCTTGAAAAATTGATAGTTCTGGTTTAGAACCTCATTGCCCTGGATGCAGGTCGGACACCATGTAGCCACAAACCACAACACAGTTAAATGGCCTCTGTACGCTGATAAGTTGACTATTGAGCCGTTTGCTGCTGTAAATAGATAATCAGGGGCTATTGAGCCTACAGTTACGTTCTGCACACCTGTGTCTGCCCTACTTTGGCCTGAGGCTATAAACAGAATTATCGCTATCGCTGCAACTGCTACTATTGCAGCTACAAGTATCATAGTCTTTTTCATTTTCTCGCTATGCAACATTTTGCAATATTTCTTGACACAAGGAATATGCTCAGAATAAGCAAGGTCGCTGAAGTAACTATTAAAGGCGTTTCGTATGTGGCAAAAGGACCTTGTAATGCCCCAGAAGTGCCTATTATTGTAGATGTTGAAGAGCCTAAGACAGCAAGTAAGCTCGGTATCACAGTGCTGCAGCAAAGACCGTTAGGAGCTATCGCGGCTATCGCTGCACCAATTCCAAGTTTTCTGTTAGACGCGGCATTCCTTACAAATGCAAATGCGTTTACTGCAATAGTCAGCGCGAAAAGAGTACCAATTATTGCAGAAACAGTTAAGGAATAGATGTTTAGGCCCATAGCAAGTTTCGGTTGTGAAATATTTATAAAAGAGGACGAAATCAGATACCCATATCCAATAAAGAAAAGTGCCGCCATAATAATAAATGCGGCAAGGTATACACCATGGCTCAGCACAAGGCGCAGCCCACTTATTGCTTCATTAGCCGCCTTCATAATATATGAATTGTCAATCATATTTATATGCTTTGCGGATGTCGCGCTAAGCTTTGGAATATTATATATAAGGTATTGAATTTTACTGCTAAAGGTTTTGGCTGCTGCGACAAGAGAGGATGGCATTTAACTGGCATCCCTTTCTATCTGAAAGAGATGGGCTCTCTGCTAGGCATTCTGTAAATTTTATATAACTCCTAC
>JAKASM010000065.1 GCA_021819045.1 Microcaldota archaeon
GTGCATGGACCTCTGGGTATAGTGCACCATAATCATCTGGTAACAACAGGCCTAATATTCTTTAATCCCAGTTTTGCCAGCACAGCTTCGGGATTATCGTAGTATTCCCTTACCATCTCGCTTATGCTCTTTACGTCGCGCATGCCTTGTTTGTTCATTGCAAGGAGAATAGCCGCCCTTACGCTTTCCTCAGCAAGGATATCTTGTGGGACTACGCCAGCTATCTTGGCTAACGCATCTCTATAAGTAACGCTGGGCAGTATCGGCATAGATGAAAATGTCTTGTAATCAAATTTGTACAGATCAGACAACAGTACCTGAGTTTCGAGCCCGGATATCTCAGAAATTTGGACAATTTTCCTTACAGGTTTCCCTTTTATGAATACCTGAGAGTTTATCACTATTGCATCTATCACCGGCAGAATCTCCATCGGTACATTCATGGGTGCATACTGCAGCCTGTTTATACTGTCCCTGGAGGTAGATGCATGTATGGTGCACATTCCAATCTTACCTATGTTCATAGCTGTTATCATGTCATTAGCTTCTGCTCCTCTTACCTCGCCAACTATTATCCTGTCAGGCCTCATCCTCAAAGCATTTTTCACAAGAGCCTCCATATCCAGATCTTCGCTGGTTTCCAGCCTTACACAGTTCTCCTGCGTTTCGGTGTTCAATTCATATGTTTCCTCTATTGTGACTACACGTTCTTCTGGCCTTATAAATGAAAACATCGCATTCAGGAGGGTTGTCTTTCCAGATGCAGGCATTCCCCCTATAAGGATGTTGGCAGGTCGGACTGCAAATCCATCCGTATAAACCCATAATCGCGCAGCTATCTGATAATCCAACTCACCGAAATTAATCAAATCTATTATGCTTAATGCATTCTTCTTGAAGTTCCTTATTGTTATATCATAGCCCAAAGGAGATGACACAATGTTCGCTCTGCTGCCACTAGGCATATGTATGTCTAAAATCTTACCTTTAGAGCTTTCATTAGTTGCATATAGTTTCAGTTTCTTTACAAGCAGCTCAAGTGCATCCCTGTCCGCAAGTTTATCACCAGCATTCCTGATACCCGTAGCAGTATCGTATATGAATACATTCTTGGTGTTGTTAATCATTATGTCTTCTATGCTTTCAGAATAAATGTACTTATCAATTGGGTCTATGTCATCTATATCTGCAGCAATCTGCTGTATCTGCTCATCACTTAGTTTCGGTTCTACAGCGCGAGCGGTTCTCGCCACGACATCCGCACGTTTTTGCTTGTCAGTTATGCTTACGAACTTTCCAGCAAGCTGATCAAGGACCTTTAATTCTATATCGAGCAGACCCGCATCCATGGAATGACCAAACTAATATGTTATTGATAGGAAGCTATAAAATAGATACAGAGTCATTTAGCTGTTCGGCAATATTGAATCCAATACAAAAGCCTTGCTGTATTGTTTCAAGGATTCATATCCTTCTCCAACTCCGAAGAAAAGGATGGGTATCCCTGTAGTATAGGATATCGATACCGCATTGCCCCCTTTTGCATCGCAGTCCAGTTTTGTAAGGATTATCCCATCTATTTTCATATGCTTTGAAAACTCTGCTATCTGGGAAGATAGCGCATTTCCCGCTGTGCTTTCCCCTATGAATATAGTAATATCCGGCTTTGCAACCTTTACCATCTTCAGCATTTCGCTTATTAGGTTCCTGTTTGTTTCCTGCCTTCCTGCAGTGTCAATCAATACAACAGGAAAACCATGCGCTTTAGCATACGCAATTGCATCAAAAGCTATGCTTGCAGGGTCTGCACCGTAAGTGCTCTTTATCACCGGCAGTCCGAGAGCCTTAGCATGATGTTCTGTCTGCTCTATTGCAGCTGCGCGGAAGGTGTCGCTGGCCGAGAACACTGAAGATATACCTTCCTTTTTTAAAAGGGCGGCGAGCTTTCCCATGGTCGTGGTTTTTCCTGTCCCATTAGGACCTATGAACAGAATCTTAACAGGCAAATCATTTGCAGCCATCCTTGCTTTTATAAAACCAGCAACATCCATTCCTGATTTAGACCTATCCAAAATATCTGAAAAAGACTGCCTTACAGATTCAAAGACATCCTGCTTTATCGTCTTTGATTTGAATTTTACTTCAGATAGCTTATCTTTAAGGTCTTTCAATATCTCTTCAGTTGCACTATAAGAGACGTCTGCCTGAAGCATCGCAGTTTCGATCTCTGACAAGAAGCCTTCTATATCAGCATCGCTAAGGTGCACTTCCCCAAGAAACGCCCCTTTTATCTTAGTACCAACAGATAGGTTTAATTCAATGTCCTGCTTTCCGTTTTCTTTCCTGCTGCTCTCGTCAGCACGAGTTACTGCATCTGCAGCGTCAGAATGATTATCCTCTTTCTTTATTAAGCCTTTAATAGCATTGGAAACCTTCTTTCTGAGTTCATCAAACATTGCCGCTCATCTGCTAAATGTCTCCAGTCTCTGGGAGACTTCAATAAGCGCCCTCTCCAAATCCTTCTTATCCTTTGAGAGGCGGTTAAAAATATCTGTCATTTTCCCTATGCGTCTGCTTATATAAAGTTTCGAATCAGCAATGTTTTTTTCAACCATCCACCCACCACCCACACCTACTAGGATAGTGTCGGATTTGCTAGCGGTTGCCTTGACATAAACGTTCGCCCCTATATGCATAAGTGTATCTCTTCCATTGACAATTCCGTAGTTATCCGCAGTTTTAAGCGCAGCTTCCAGTTCTCCAATATGCCCCAAGAGTTGGTTCATCTCATTGCTTATATTCGAATACTGTGCCCGATAGAGCTGCTGAAGATATCTTAATGTGTATAATTCTTCTTCTTTTGACCTGAAGCCTTTAGGCATCTCCATAGAATCATCAAACCTTTCTTATTTCATTTATCTTTATCCCGTTTTTCTTTAGCCTATGCCTGCCTCCCAGCATTGATATCGCCACGCTTTTGGCGTGTCCCTCACTTCTTGCCTTTACCTCAATATTGAATTTCCTAATCCCGAAAATTTCTCCTTTCACAGAAAATTTTTCTTTGTCCATCATTGAATAACCTATCTCTCTAAAGCTTCAAGAAGTCTGTTCATCTCGAATCCTGTAGTTCCGTATCCCGCAATAATTCCTTTAGAGTTTGCCACTGCAGATATTCCTATGCTGAGACTGCCCGTATTGGCAGTTGTGCGCACAGACTTAAATCCGGTAATCTTATCTATTGCAGCCTTTTCTGCATCAGTTGCGCGGTTATTTATGGCCATACCTCCAACAGTCATTATATTATTTGCACCAACAGTTTTATATCCTCCTGCTTCTGCTGCAAAAACCTTTATACCCAATATCTGCTCCAAATTATCCATGTCTTTTTGGCTGTAGTCTGGGTCCACAAGGCACACGCTATCGTTTGCTAGCATATTATTCCCTATCGCATATATGCTTCTGTCAAATAC
>JAKASM010000066.1 GCA_021819045.1 Microcaldota archaeon
TGCCGACGTTATTTCTGGCAATTACACGTTTGCAGTAGATTATTTTGCTTTGCCTGTAACTGTGAATGGGGAGTCTTTCTCGCTGAACTATGAATTCTTCAGGCTCCTCGGAGGGCACCCTTGCAGTCCGCCTGGATATAAGCAGATAGGAGTTGTTAACTATCTTGAATCGGTAATATACAATACTTTATCTGGTCAGTTTGACTACTCGCCTAATGGCCTCATATGCCAAGCTTATGTAACTGCATCGTCCGCAGCGGCCTGATCCTGCCTGTTTGTGGGCATCCTCTTCTCCATAGGAAACAGGATGACCTCTTTTATAGACGGTTTGCCGAAAAGTATCATAGCAAGCCTGTCTATTCCCATCCCTAGCCCGCCTGTGGGGGGCATTCCATATTCCATCGCTTCTATGAAATCCATATCCAGAGGCTCAGCCTCTCTATCGCCTGCTTGGCTCTTTTTCATCTCTTCTAGGAAATTCTCTTTCTGTATAAATGGGTTCTGGAGCTCTGAGTATGCATTAGAGATCTCCATACCTCCTATGTAAAGCTCAAACCTTTCGGTAAGTCTTGGGTCGCCCCTTTTGGGTCTTGTTAGAGGAGAGGTCTCTTTTGGGAAATCTACCACAAATGTTGGCTGGATTAGAGATGGCTGGACTATCACTTCTAGGAGCTTGTTATATGCATGTGCTCTATTCCTTTTACCTTTTTCAAACTTTATACCATTTGCTTCGGCCAAAAGGAACAGCTCTTCATCATTTAGCGAAAGTATTTCCTTTCCTAGTTTTTCATTCAGGCTGTCTATGAATTTTACCCTGCGGAACGGTGGCTTCAGGCTTATATTGGTACCTTGGTAAACAATTTCAGTTTTGCCGAAAAGCTTTATCGCTAGAAATTCCAGCAATTGTTCATTAAGTTTCATCATCTTATTGTAGTCTGCATATGCCTGGTACCATTCTATCATGGTGAATTCTGCACTGTGAGTAGTATCATTATCCTCGTTCCTAAATGCTTTGTATATTTCATAAACCCTATCTAGCCCTCCTATTATAAGCCTCTTTAGGTACAGCTCATTTGATATCCTTAGATAATCATCTTCATCCAGTGTGTTAACGTGAACTCTGAATGGCTCTGCGTCAGCACCGCCATATAGCGGCTGTATTACCGGCGTTTCGGCTTCTGTGAAGCCGCGCTTATCCAAGAACTTCCTTATAAGATTTACCATATTGCTTCTCTTTATGAAGAGCTCTTTTACGTCCTGGTTTACTATTAAATCCAGGTACCTTTTCCTATACCTTATCTCTGTGTTCTGCAGACCTTTCCATTTCTCTGGAAGAGGCCTGAGTGCTTTGGCGAGCTGCCTGTACTTCATAACATTTATGCTAATCTCTCCGGGGTTTGTCTTGAAAACTTTCCCTTTTGCTCCTATTATGTCTCCGGAGTTGAAGTGCTTCGCCTTTTCGAAGAGCTTCTCACCCAATATTGAATAATCGCAGTAGAGCTGTATCTTGCCTGTTGAGTCTGCGAGATCCATGAATAGAAGTTTGCCGGATTTCCTTATGCCAACTATCCTGCCTGCTACAGATACCTCTTTGCTGTTATATTTTTCGTATTTTGACTTTATTTGTAAGGCGGTGGCATTCGCATTAAAAGAATAGGGCATTCTTGAGATTTCTTTTTTCTGTGCCTCTGTTTCTATAGCATCTACCATCAAATCAATGTGAATCCACGATTTTGCCTATTTGATTATTATCTGGGTATCTTTTTAGGGATACGCCCTGAAGTCATACGCACGTTTTACAATGGCCGTATCAATTTGCATATTTATATTTAAATACTTTCTGCGGTTGCTCTCATCCTAGCTAAAGAATTGGCTTTCACGCTCACTTTGATAAAGATTGGGGGTATGGGAGCCCGCATAAGCGGGCTCCTCATCATTGTGGGGGTGAAACAATTAGCGTGTCTGCAGACTTGCCCGCATCATATTTGTAATATACCTTCCTTCCTAACTGGTACCTTTCGATGAGGCCCATCTTGTGAAGTCTGTTGAGGTGCATTGAGGCTGCATTTCTGCCTTTATAGTTCATGGCCTTTTTTATGTCATCCGCACATGCCATGCCTCTTATCTGGATGCATTTTATTATCTCTGCATCTAGACTGGAAACCGGCACCTCTCTTGCGGAACGGGTTGCCACTCCTTCTTCGGGCAATGCAGCCTCTTCCTCATAGTACTGGTCGTGAAGGCTGTCTTCAAGCCTCGCCAAAGACCTTGAAATGCCTTCAAGCAACAAAGTTGTCTTCCTATTTTCATTCACTACATATTTAAGCAGAGAGAGGAGGCCAGACCCTGTTTCATCAGACTTTTCCTTCTCTGTGAGAAGTTCACGCTCTTTTTTTTGTGTGTTTTTGATTGTGGATATTTGCTTCTCCAGCTCTATAATTGTATTCTTGAGTCCTTTTTTGGAATTCATATTCCCAATCCCGATCCCATCATGAGTGGTCCTTTTATCAGTCATGACTTAGTCACGAATCTATAGTGAATGAGTAAGTATTTAAACCTTTCTAAGTTAAGAATTAGCGGAATTTTTAGCCGTAATAGCACTTCCGCTATTATAAATTGAATTCTGCACCGTTTTGACGACTATTATAAAAAGATTGGCTGATAAATGGTATTGAGCATATGGAGGAAATTTATATAACAAAAGAAAGGCTGGAGCTGTTAAAAAAAAGCAAGGCGCTTTCCGGAAAGCTGTCTAGAACTTGCGGATGCACCATCACATTTAGTGATGATTCCGTTGTGCTTAACGGTGCGCCTTACAACGAATATATTGCTAAGACTGTTATTTTTGCTTTTGGAAGAGGGTTCGGGGCTGACGATGCACTTAAGTTGGTCAATGATGACTATTATTTCACCAGCATAGACCTTGAGCGTGAAGTTGGTGGGGGAAAACGGCTTATGATGATAAAAGCGAGGATAATCGGTGAAGGGGGACGCACAAAAGTTTATATAGAGGGCGTAAGCTCTGCTAAGATAAGCGTATACGGCAATACAGTAAGCATTATAGGCACAATAGAGCAGATAAATGAGGCGGAGACTGCAATAAATACCCTTATAGAGGGAGGGACCCACAGGCTTGCTTACCTAAGGATGGAGGCTGCGCACAGGAAGCATAAGAGCGGTGCAACTAACCCAGTTTTTTAGGATTAGGAGATAACATGGCGACGATAGGAGCAGAACAGATATTCAAGGAGTTTAGAGAGCACTCTGCTGCCGAATTCTTTAAAAAAAATAGGCAGATGCTAGGTTATTCTGGAGCTGGTAGGTCTCTTGTAACAATAATACACGAGTACACCTCAAATTCTCTTGATGCTGCTGAGGAGGCGGGCATACTTCCAAATATAATAGTCGATATAAAGAGGCTTGGGAATGGCGACTATACGGGGA
>JAKASM010000067.1 GCA_021819045.1 Microcaldota archaeon
ACGGCAAGGCATATAAATATGACAAGAAAATATGGTGGTATGGATTCCGTGATGGCATACAGATTCAGAATATACCATGATCCTAAACGCCAATCGGAGATAGATGAAAGGCAGCGGAAGCCCACACCCTTTAGGGGTGGGAGGATGTCACATGTTTTTACATATATTGAATAAGGATAGAAGAAAGTTTTCTAATAAAGTAGCCTGGGAATGAGTATGTTACGTACAGAAAACATACAAAGTATATTATTCCTTTTCTACTGTAAATTAGATTTATAGCAAATTATTCGGGATGCGCATATGCCAGAGAACGTAATAATAATTGGGTCAGGGCCGGCAGGACTTAGCGCAGCCATATATACTGCAAGGGAGGGCTTTAGCCCGTTGGTGATAGGAGGCATGGTACCGGGAGGCCAGCTGATGCTTACTACAGCAGTTGAAAACATGCCAGGCTTTCCGGACGGGGTGCAGGGCCCTGAGATAATTGAGCTCATGCGTAAGCAGGCGGAAAGGTTCGGCACGCGTTTTGTTGATGATGATGTAATTGAAGTTGAAGTCTCATCAAAACCATTAAAAGTGAGTACAGCAAATAAGGAATACGAGACCAAAACCATAATAATAGCAACCGGCGCAAGCGCAAAAACCCTCGGAATACCCTCCGAATCAAAGTTTTTTGGGCATGGCGTAAGCACATGCGGAACTTGCGATGGGCCACTATTCAAAAACAAGAATGTAATTGTGGTTGGAGGCGGAGATACCGCAATGGAGGATTCACTATTCCTGACAAGATTCTGCAGCAGCGTAACAATAGTGCACAGGCGTGAAGCATTCCGTGCAAGCAAAGCAATGCAGGAAAAGGTCCTCTCAAATCCTAAGATAAAAGTAATATGGAACAGCGAAGTGGAAGAGATACTTGGCGATAAGAGCGTCAGCGGGGTGAGATTAAAGGACAGCACAGGAAAGCTGACAGATGTGCCTACAGACGGAGTGTTCCTTGCAATAGGCCACGTTCCCAACACTGGCTTCCTGAAAGGAAAGCTGAAGCTTGACGATCAAGGATACGTTATCACTAAGGACGAAGTGCTAACTGACATAGACGGAGTGTATGTAGCCGGGGACAATGCAGACAGGTTCTACAGGCAGGCCGGCACAGCAGCATCGTCAGGCATAAAAGCGGCGCTCAGAGTCAGGGAATACTTCCAGAAACAGCAGAAATGATTAAAGGGTTTTTTGCCCCTTTCTTTGGGATAGTGCAGATACCCTAACTCCTATCTTCCTCACCGGCTTGCTGCCCACAAGATCAAAGAAAAGCCTTTTTGCTGTGCTTGTGAGTACTTCCTCAGAATCGGAATAATTGTTCAAGCTCTTGCTTTTTACGCGGTCCGTAAAGTCAGAATACCTTACCTTAACTCCTATGTTTTTAAATGCGACATTCATTTTTTTAGCCTCATCTATTACCGCATCCGAAAGTTCAGATATCATACTTGACATCTCTTCAACAGAATTCACATTCTTGTCAAGAGTCTTTTCTCTGCCTATCGATGTCGCAGGAGTCTCATCCGAAACCCCGCTCTGATCATTTCCGTTTGCTATAAGGAAAAGATCTTTGCCAAAAGATCCAAGCGCACCAAATAACACTGTCGGGTCTGTTTTAGCTATGTCCCCAACCGTTTTTATTCCCAAAGAGGCAAGTTTCTCCTCTGTCTTCCTTCCTACTCCGGGTATTTTTCCTACGCTTAGGTCTCGAAGAAATGGTACAACATCCTTATCTGCCAGGAATGCCATGCCATCCGGCTTAGCCGAATCGCAAACAATCTTTGCTATTACCTTTCCTTTCGCTATGCCTATAGTGCAAGGCAGCCCAAATCTTGTTTTTATCTGGCTTTTTATGCTCTTTGCAATCTCCATTGCGGTATCCTTATCCTCTGGCTCTATCTTAAGCGCCGCCTCATCGATGCTGTCCATCTCCATCTTAAATCCATATGATTTTAGTAACTGCTCTATATCAGAAGACACTTTCTCGTAGTATAAATCATCCGCCTCTATGTAAGCGGCATCCTTGCATAGCCTGTATGCCATTGTGGTCGGCATGGCGCTGTGAACGCCGTATTTTCTTGCTTCGTAGTTGCACGCCTGCACAACGCCCCTCTCTTTTGTATTGAGAGGGTTTGATCCCACGATAAGAGGTTTGCCACTTAGTTCCGGATGCCTAGCAATTTCACATGACGCAAAGAAAGAATCCATGTCTATGTATAATATAAGCGCCATAATGGTCATCAATACATCTGCTTAAATCAATATAAATTTTCACTCTAATATCTATAAGATAAAATGCGAGACAGCGCAGTAGCGGGTATTTTCTACCCCGAAGACAAGGGGGAGCTGGCGAATTTCATAGACAAAGCAGTAAAGGAGGCAAGGCTGAAACATGATGTAGAGAATGCGGTTTCATACATAACGCCCCACGCCGGCTACTTATACTCAGGGAGAACCGCAGCGCATGCATACTCTGCGATGCTTGGCAAAAAAGACATAGAAGAAATAGAATCTATGATAATTATAGGGCCCAATCACACCGGAGAAGGTAAACCGATATCAGTATCAATGCAGGATTGGAGAATTCCGCTGGGCATTGTACAGAACGACATAAGACTTTCCAATGAAATATGCAAAACAAAAGGTGTGCAGAAGGACGAAGCTGCACACAAGCATGAACATTCTGTTGAGGTGCAGCTGCCTTTCATCAAGGAGCTCTTCCCTAATGTAAAATGCTGTTTCGTATGCATGGGGGATCAGAGCATAGAAGCAGCTTCCACCCTTTTCAGTGCAGTCACGAATGCTCTGAGATCTACCGGCAGAAAGGCCATATTGATAGCGAGCTCCGATTTCAACCATTATGAAGCAAGAAGCATCGCAGACAGAAAGGACATTCCTTTGTTCAACCGCATTGAGGCTATAGACGTAGAGGGATTCTACAGAGAACGAGAACAGCAGAATGAGAGCTCGTGCGGGTACGGACCTATAGCAGTGTCTATGATGTTTGCGAAGGCTGCAAATGCTTCGAAAGGTTTTATGCTCGACAGGTCAGATTCTGGGGACCAGACAGGAGAAATGGATAGTGTTGTGGATTACGCAGCATTCGCATTCTGCTGAACCGCAAAATAAACCTAGCTTATTATCCCTATGCCCGCAAACTCATTTCCGGAATAAAGCGTAAATCTTCCAAGCTCCCTCGTCTCTACGAAGCTCTCAGCAGGTACCCTCCGGTCAAGCTCAAGCTCGGCATCAATTGCATTAAGCACTTTTTGGACGAGGGGAT
>JAKASM010000068.1 GCA_021819045.1 Microcaldota archaeon
GTAATTTATCAAGGTTATACAAAAATAAGATTCGTTTACAGAATGCAATAGCAGAAAGCCCATATCTTTCAGATAGGAGAGCGTGTGAAATAAAATTTTGGTGATTCTGTGGGAAAAATGCCCAATACCCTTAAGCAAAAGATGGAGAAGCAAGGCTATCATTTTGTAGGTGAGCATTCTGCCGTAAAGATATGCGAATATACTGCAAACGGAATGCGAGGCAAGACATTATGCTACAAGTATACATTCTATGGGATACGGAGTTGGCAGTGCATACAGGGAACGCCTGCGATAGGGTGTGATTTGGGCTGTTCTTTCTGTTGGAGGCTTATACCGGAAGAACACGGCTTCAAATGGAATGAACTGAATGCTGTAAGCAGGTGGGACGACCCGGCTTTCATAGTTGAAAACATGATAAAGGAGCAGAAAAGAATTGTAAGCGGGTATAAAGGGGGAGCAGATAATAAAATGCTGCTCAAGCGGTGGGAGGAGGCAAATGAGCCTAAGCATGTTGCGCTGAGCCTCACTGGAGAACCAATGTTTTACCCAAAAATGGGCGCTTTGCTATCAGAATTCCATAAAAGAGGCATCAGCACATTCCTTGTGCATAATGGCACGCTTCCGGAGTTATTGGAGAAGCTTGACCCGTTGCCTACACAGTTGTACATATCCTTACAAGCACCTAACAAAGAGGTTTATGAGCGGACTGTAAGGGCTAAAATTCCAAATGCTTGGGAGAGGTTCAAAGGCGCCCTTGCAGTTATGCGGAAGCTGAAGACCCGTACGGTTTTAAGGATGACCCTTGTAAAAGGGTTGAATATGTGCGATCCTGAAGGCTATGCTGAGTTGATAAAGATAGCCATGCCTAATTATGTAGAAGTTAAAGGATTTTCTTTTGTCGGAGGTTCTAGAGAGGCTTCACGGGGCCTTAGCATGCTGAGTATGCCTGATCATCAAGAGATAAAGAATTTTGCATCAATGCTGGCGCAGCTTACTGGATATATTGTAACTGCCGAGCATTCTCCAAGTAGGGTTGTGCTCCTATCGCGAGATGAGCAGTCAAAAAAGAACAGGATTATTGACTTTAGCATGATAGGTAAGACATCGTAGCATTTATTCTTGTGGCATCCTTCCATAGCTAAAGCGCGTGGGTTTTATCTCTATGAATTGATAAAATGCTGCTGGCTCAGTTCCGCTAATCTTATTTATATAAGTATTTAAATATGTATTTATATAAAATATATTTACTAAAGTAAATAGGTGAACATGTGGGTGGTGTTTTGGATGGGAAGTGCATACTAGTTCCCTCATTGCTCCTTCTGTCTTTTATAGGGTTTGCAAGAGGGGCAAGCTTCGGTTATAGTTTACAGATTGTGAGTGAGCTTGCAAATATAAAGGCGGTTCTTAGCCAGGTGGGGCCAATTCTGAGTGCAGTAATGTTTATAATTGCGGGAATATTCTATGCGCTGGGGCAGATAATGCCGCCAGACAAGAAAGCTAACTTCCATAGTACAGCGATAAACATAATTATCGGAGCAGTTGTGGTCGGCGTGCTGAGTGTTGCTGCCACATCATTTGCAACGGCATCAACGCACCTACTCAGCAACATCACTTCAAATTCGTCACAGTAGTGGTTGATTGATAGGCTACGGGGTTGCGGTTAGCATAGTAGCTATAATGATAAGCATTGGAGGGATAGTTTTTGGCATAGGATACGGAATCGATGACCGACGTTTAAAGGCTTTCGGAAAGGATGAACTTCTTCAATCTTTTATAAATGCTGTTATAGTTGGGTCGCTGTTTACATTTTTTAGCCCGAATGGGTTTGGGATGGCGATCGTTAATAGTGTTGTACAGTCTTCTAATGTGCAGGCTTCTTGTTTAGGCTTCATGAAGAATAATTATGCAATTTGTTTTGCAGACAACTATCTTATTGGAATAGACCCTGTAAAGATCGGAGGAAACAGCTATCCTTCTTTGCTTGATGCATCCTTAATGATGTTAACGCCATTAACCGGTAGCTATTTGCTGCTGGGCATAATATCGGCTACAGATTTAAATTTAGGGGTCGCGTCGTTCTCCTTTTCCAGCATATTGTCGCCAGTTATGTCTGAGGAAGGTTTCATAATAAAACTGCTTACATTTGCAATTATCGACCTGTATACACAATCTGCTCTGCTTAGCGTAATCGCCCTTGTTGCAGTGCCTCTTTTGCTCCCTGTAGGCATAGTTTTGCGCACTTTTTACTTTACTAGAAAAGTTGGGGGCATGATAATGGCTGTGGCAATAGGCCTGTTCGCCATATTCCCATTAACGTATTTGTTGGATGCGCAGATAACTGCCACCTATTCAACCGGTTTAGGCCTCCAGGCACTTTCAGAATTTAGCCTGAATTCACAATCAATTCAAGGCGCAGTACTATCGGCCGGAGCCTCTGGCGTTTCTACAAACTCTATATCCTCTGCGGGCAGCACCATCCTTTCTGAGCTAGGTAAGTTAGTTAGTTCTTTTACAGATGTTTTGCAGCGGATAATGGCATCTTTATCGATTTTAATAATTGAGGTGTTCTTTTTCCCTCTGCTCAGTTTGATGATAACAATTGTATCAATAAGAGAGATGGCTACTGTGCTCGGATCTGAGATTTCTTTTGGCAAATTTGATATATTTTAGTGTTTTTATGGAAATGCTGTTATTTTATACAATGGCAATAGTATGCTGCGCTGCTTTGGTAGTAAGCTTTATCACTTTTAATCCATATCTTATTGCATTTACCTCTTTAATTACAGTTATATTTGCCGTCATCTTCAAAGGTTGGGATATAATAGAGGCTTTGATATTCAAGCACACCAATATTGTGCAGGTATTTGACGGATTTGAATTGAGTAATGGCAGGCTTACGGCCACAGTGAGGGAGAGCGGCATTTATACTTCGGTTTCCGCAGCGGAACTAAGGCCCGCCTCAGATTCTAATATGGATAGGGAAAAATTAGAAAAACTAATAGGGAGTAGAGGTTTCTCAGTCAGATTAAGTCTCTATGTGAGGAGATTTAAGGCAGATAAGTTAATTGAAAAGCTGCAGGTTAAGAGGAGGATGAAAGAAATTGAGCTATCAAGAATACGAAATCAGAAATCTGGAAGAGGGTTGCTCAAGGCAAATAGGCTAAAGGAAGAGATTTCGTACTTAAACCATGAATTGTCTCGGATAAAAAGCGGGGGAGTGCCTTTGGAACTCCGCTATTATGTTGTTACTGCTTCTAGCTCAGATATGAAGTATAAAGCCGAGGAAGAATCATTATCCAACCTAAAAGAAGTA
>JAKASM010000069.1 GCA_021819045.1 Microcaldota archaeon
TAACCCGCAGAGTCCATAGCCACGTCCGCAATCGTTTCCGCGAACAGTTCGTAGGTCTTAGCGATAAGGAAGCCCCAAACGCACGCTGGTATCCTCATGAAGAACCTCTCCGACGCGGTGAAACGGGGCACCAGATCTCCGTATCCGAAGCAAGACCATAATTCTTCCAGCAACTCCACGATGCCCCGCGCGGTCTGCCCTAGTATTTCATCAGCGATATCGCAACGGATGCAATTCTCTAACCAGTAAGCGTCTTTGCAGGTGTTGACCAACCATCCCGCTTCTTGCTTATTTGATCCACATCTTTATAGCGTTACTAACCTCATCAAACTCTGGCAATTTATTAAATACAATGCCTGCAAGTTCTTTTGAAAAGTAGCCTTTCCTGCTCCCAACTTCCTGCAGAAATTCTGTCTTTGAGAATTGCTTTTTGTAATATTCTAGCTTCTTATCTATCAAATCAGGTTTCAGAACTATCTTTTTCTTCCCTATCAGATAGTAAAGATCGTACATGTCTCTTGCCTTTTTCCTAGTAAGTATCGCCCTTACTTTCTCTGCGCCGACCTCCTCCAGATTCATGCCCAACAAGCGTTGGACGGGCAACTGGTATTCAGGATGGTCGAATCTCAGCGGAATGCACTTCTCGATAACAGGCTCTCTTTTGCTTATTTCCACATAGACTATGCACCTATCATTTTCATTCGTGTTCAACGGTCCCCTGGCGCTTATCCTAAACGAGAGTGCCTTTTCATCATTGGTTATCATTTTCAATGCATTCTCAATTCCGAATAAATCCAGGCTGTTCGAGGTCTTCTGGGCAAGGTCTTCCGGCAGGTTTTCTGACGCAGTGAAGTCCAGATCCTCAGAGAACCTCCTCAACCCATGGAAAAACCAAAGGTATGTACCTCCTTTGAAGACAAGTGGCCATTCTGAAACAGCATTCAGAATTAACGACTGCATATAGTGTTTCTCCTGCTGCCATGGCCTCAAGCCATTCAGTTTTGCTATTTCTAATAGCTGCGCTTTGTCGATGATTCTACCACCTTTCTTATTTTCTTGCTTCCCCTCCCGTTAAACTGCTTAATTAGTATTTTGAGCCGTAGGCGGTCCAGCTTACCCATGTATTCCGCAAGCTCTTTTTTGGAGTATATGTTAAGATAGAGCCCATCCACCAGAGCCTTGGCGGGTTCGGCCACAAAAGTATAACTTTTACCCCTGCTGTACCTCTTATAGCCAAAGAAGAGTTTTTTGGGAATCTTATGGTAGCGTATGCCAAGGCCTTTATAGTTTATTGAATTTCTGGTGGTCACGCATTCGGTATTTTTAGTTATCTGGGTTACTATCCCGTGAAACAAGAGGGCAGAATCCAAGGAAACGTACGAGGGTTCAATCAACTGGGTTGCAATGACAAGATCGTCCTTCTCGAACGATATCCTTCCTTTCAATACTCTGGAAGCAAGGCCCCTGTTCACCAACCTAGCTGAATAGACGGTGGCGATGGTCCTTGGCTTGCCTATCAGGTTGGAAAGCTGCTGTATAGAAAAGACAGTCCTGCCGGAATCGAGCGCAGCGTCTCTGATCTGATATAACGACAGCTCTTTCATACATCATCACCCCTAAATAACTATATTGTTATACAGTGGTGACAATAGATATTTAATAGTTTCCTAAGCCACCCTGTATTCTAAGTAATTATATGAAATGAGGGGGCGAAGCCCCCTATTTCATTCCATATCGCATCTGCCTGTGGATCTGATATTGCATGAGTCAGATTAATCTAATTTGACCTATGCTATGAGCCATATTTATATATCTTGCCTATGAAAACCTTCTTATGGACAGAAGGGCGCTCCTGGAGATACTGGGCGATTATAACTACTGGGGAAGCTTCAATAAACCCCTTTTTGAGCGGAAGGAGTATCAGACTCTATTGGAGAACAACCTTAAAGCCAACATAATAGGCATTGTGAAAGGCGTCCGCAGAGCCGGAAAATCCAGTACCATACTCAAATATATCGCTGGCCTGGGCGATGCGAAAAAGGCGCTTGTATTGAACCTGGAGGACCCGAGGCTGCCCCAAAATATTGACGCGGTATTTTTAATGGACACCATTGATGCGTATTCTGTATCGGTTGATCCTGACGGACCCGCACTGGTAGTTATAGATGAGGCGCAGCACGCCAAAGGCTGGGAGAAGTTCGCTAGATACCTGGTAGATACCAGAGGAATAAAATGCATCGTGACCGGATCTTCTGCTGCACTGCTGAGCGAAGAATATGCAACATCGATTACTGGCAGACATATCGACATGGAGGTATTCCCCCTCTCTTTTAACGAGTTTGTCTTGTTTAAGGGTATAAAAGCTTCCGGCGAGCTGGATATAACCAAAAACAGGCACAAGATAAGGCGTGTTTTTGAAGAATACATCAGATATGGCGGATTCCCTGAAGTGATCATCAATGACGATGAAAGGGTAAAAGGAGAGCTCTTAAGGAACTATTTCAACGACATACTGATAAAAGATATAGCAAAAAGGTACGGCATAAAGCTGCACAGCCAGCTTGAAGCAATCTCCAAGGATTATGTATCAAACATAGGCACCAGACTGTCGCTTAGGAGGATAAGCTCCTCTTATAAGATAGGGCTGCATACAGCAGAGAGATTCTCGCAGTACCTATCGAACGCATACCTGCTATTCTATATTGACAGGTTCAGCTTTTCAAAGAGGGCGCAAGGCAGGAGCATAAAGAAAGTCTATACTATAGATAACGGATTTTATTCGATGCTTGGATTCAAGTTCATGGAGCAGCGGGATAAACTGATGGAGAATCTGGTCGCCATAAAGTTCCTGGTTGATGCATCACGTAGACACGGCATGGAGATTTATTACTGGCAGGACTATCAGCAGCACGAAGTCGATTTTGTAGTGAAGGACGGCAATTCGGTAAAACAACTTGTGCAGGTAACATACGCATCATCGAGGAGGGACATAAATGTACGTGAAACAGGCAATTTGGTACGGGCATCCCGCCAACTACGTTGTAGGGAGCTTCTGTGCATAACCTGGGACTACGAAGAAGAGATAAGAGAATCGGGCAAAAGGATAAAGTGCATTCCTCTCTGGAAGTGGCTGCTGGGATAGCCATGCGAGGCTATTTATGTTTTCCTTGGCAGTTTAGCAGTGTGGGCTGCATGGAAGCGGAAAGGTTAACACACACACACACACACACACACAAGCAAGCAAGCAAGCTAA
>JAKASM010000070.1 GCA_021819045.1 Microcaldota archaeon
TCCGATCACAAAGAATGTAACCTGCCATTCTACGCTGTTGTTAAGGACTATAGGTGAAGGCTGTCCTATGCTGCCCTTTAGTATTCCGCTACCGTTCAATGCCTCCTTGCCATTCACTATTCCTTGGAACGTTCCCTGGCTCTGTATTATTTTTATTGTCTGGTTTATCTCGCTGCTTGAGACGGTTGGTATTGTGACATAGACCTCCTTGCTCCCAATTCCCTCTACAGTGACCTGCTTAAGCCCGAATGTAGATACTCTCTGCTCAAGAGCGGATATGAGAGTTGACATATCGCTCGCGTTTACGCTGTGCTCCAGGGTAACGGGTATCTGCGTTCCTCCTGCAAATTCTATGCCGAAATGTATTCCATAATGAAGGTCGAGCACAGCGAGTGCAGCCACTATAATTATCAGGGAGAGGATTCTCCTGTCCTTTAGGTATGCTTTAAGATTCATCTAATCGCCTCCAAGGAGACCCTTCCGCAAGGGAGGAGAGAAATTGGAGTATAAATATTAATATTTTGCGAAAACAAATGCGCTGATGAAATATCCTGTTCGGATATGGATTTAGGGTATGAGGTTGCCGACTGGGCGTAAAATCCTAAGCTATTCCAGTCACCTATTGGAGCGGAAGTTTTCCAGATTTCCAATAGGCGAGTCGCTGTAAACCGGCTCTGGCTGTCAGATGAAAGATGCACAGATTGTATGGGACGGTGTTCCATGTTGTTCATCTCAATGAAAGCCCCCTGCGTTAGGTGGGGGTAGTTTACCTTAGCTCACGCTTTTTTTTATATGCCAATACCATTGGCGTATTTCCGAACCATGTAGTAAATATGTCAGCGATTAAGCCTGCAAGCACTACCCCAGATATCTCAAGGTATGTGGGGATGAATGCTATGTAAGAAACAACAAGGAGTATGGCGAATGTTATAATAGCGGCGGAAGTCATGGTTATTCCGGTTTTCATTGTTGTGTATGCGCGTATTGTTGGAGTTGCTTCCGTCCTTTTTAATATCCTTATTGATGAAAGCAAAGCGGTATCTATTGAATAGCCTATAAGCATCAGTATACCTCCTATTGAGGCCACCCCAAGAGGTATTCCAAATGCCCCCATAGCGCCTAATGCTACAAGTATATCATTTGCAGAACTGAATACTACGGCTATTGCAGGTACTGGGCTTCTGAATACTATGAAGACCGAGATCGCAACTAATATAAATGCCACTATTATTATCTCCTCCATCTGCGACAGGAAAAATGCTCCCAAAGTAGGGGTAACATCATTATACGAGTAACTTGTGAATTTTATAAGTCCGCTTATAACAGAAATGACCTTTGACTGGTATTCGGATGAAGCGTTCGCGTATGCACTCTGGGAGAGCGCTGCCATTTCTTGTGGGTTTGTAGAGTTATACGTGGGTACAGATTCCAAAAAAACAGACAGAAGAGACAGCTCTTTAGCCAAGTTGCCCTGCATGACCGTTATGTATTTTGTTTGGTTTACCTGAGCACCTTTTATCGCTGTGATTATGCTTTGGTTGGTTGGCTGGCTTTGCAGCTGAGCACTGTACGCTGCAGAAAGGTATGCTGCATTTGTGTAGTTTGTATATGCGCTGTAAACAGCAGCTGCATATAAACTCGCGTCATATAACGTTGTGTTTGCACTTAGCGTTATAGAGATACCACCAGGAGACTTTGATATGCTTGCCTGCGCGCCTGGAAGTGCAGAATTTATTCCAGTTGCCAAAGACTGTGCGCTTATGCTTGAATTTGTTTGCAGTTGGATATCGATGCCTCCTCTCAAAGACTGGTCGAGCTGTATCTTTGGTATGAAATAAAGGCTTACAAGGAGCAGAATTATTGGTATGAGTATGAGCAACTTGTATCTTTTGAATTCATATATGTTCGGAATCTGCATTTCGACCAGCAATTGATTGGATAATTAAGAATATTAAAGGCAGCATGTTTTGCTATGCATATCTTTTCATCAATTTTAGATGCAGCGCAGATGCAAACCCATACACTATCAGAAACAACGAAAAGAGTATTAATAACCATCCGAAATATACCGGATACGGCATTGTGCCGGGCACCAAAGCTGCCAGAAGAATACCGATTATGAATATATAGATTCCCCAGTATATAGCCCTGAATATTTGCCATCCGGAGTGCTTTTCCATGTAATGAAGCTTTCGCCTATAAGAAAGCTCCGGATCTATTGATATAATGCTTCTTCTTTCTGCCATTTGACTCACCTTTAATATATGCATCAAAAGGGTTAAATTATTGCTTGTGGAATTGGCTTAGGGTTTAATAGCCCTACTGCGATTAAGTTAACATGGCAAGGATGAGATCTAAGCGTCATGCTCCATTAAGAGAGGACTTTATGCTCAAAGAGCAGAGCAAAACAGAGCAAGGTATATTTGATTCTAAGACTATGAAAAACCTGAGTAAACTGTTCAGCAAGGGAATAATATCAAAGCTGGATTACCTGATAGCTAAAGGCAAGGAGGCAGACCTCTATATAGGCAGACCTGGTAATTCTGATATTGTTGCGGGGCAGGAACTTGTCGCGCTAAAGTTCTTTAGGGTCAATGCAACCGCATTTTCTAATATAAACTCTTATATAATAGGCGATCCTAGGTTCGAACGTCAGGTTGGGAAGGGCAGATATGGTATAATAACTACGTGGTGCAGAAAGGAATTTGGCAATCTTTCTATAGCTAGGGAGGCTGGCGTCCTTGCTCCACAGCCATACGCATATAGCGGCAATGTACTTGCTATGCAATTCATTGGAGATAAAGGAGTAATTGCTCCGACCCTGCGGGATGCCACTTTGGATGAACCTGAGACCATATTGAAGAGGATATTGGAGGATATGGAGAGGTTATTTTCTTATGGGATAGTGCATGCTGACCTTAGCGAATATAACATATTAGTCTATGAAAATTCGCCATACATGATTGATTTCGGCCAGGCGGTCTCGGTAAAGCATCCACGAGATCGGA
>JAKASM010000071.1 GCA_021819045.1 Microcaldota archaeon
TAAAAGAAACCATGCTCTTCTACAAGAAACCTGGAAAAAGATTTAAGGAAGAAAGTATCCCCTTCCTGATTTTAGAGGCAAAGGAAGTAATCGGACTTCTTAAACAAAGAGATCCCTCAGTCTATAAAACTACTTTAGGTTTAACTCCCGATCCCTTTAGGCTTTATATAGAAGAGTTAGACGCAGAATTTGAAGCACATCCCTGTAAGTTCGAATAAATGTCGTTTTAATCATTATTCTGTCGGTTTAGTGGGATTATTCCTACAAAGCCTTACAGTGCGGCAATTTGCGTAAATCTATTAAATATGGGCCTGGGGAGAATCGAACTCCCGATCTTCACCTTGTGAAGGTGACGTCTTACCATTCGACTACAGGCCCTACAACCACAGCCCTTCATATCTAATTAACACTTTATTTTTGTATCTTATTCCTTAAGTTTCATTCATCTCTTTGTAATCCTTTGATTGATTGAGGAGAAGGTTATGGAGCTCTTTTGCGAAATACGTCTGCCTATTGAGTCTTATTTGTGTACCTTTTGAGGAATATGCCCAGAGTCCATATGCACGTTCCACGATGACCCCATCTATTTGCCTATTGGAATTTAAATACCTTCTGCGGTCCGCTTTCACCAACACCTAAAAAGTGTGGGTTTTAACGCACACATTGATAATATTTGTCTGCAAGTATGGTGCTATGAAAATGTATACCGGGAAAGGGGATGGAGGAGAGACAGACACACTTGGACGCGGGCGCATAGCTAAAGACTCCGCCATTGCAATCCTTCTTGGAGATATAGACGAGCTGAATAGCAGCATCGGGGTTGCAGTCTCTTTCATGAAGCCAGGCAAGCTCGCAGGTACTCTCTCTGAGCTGCAAAACAGTCTATTCAAGGCGAGCGCAGACATAGCATCGGCACCGAATAAAAAGGTTAAAAGCATATCAGCAAGAGATATAGAATGGCTAGAAGAAGAAACTGATAGAATCTCAAAAATACTGCCAAAGCAAAAAAAGTTTGTAATACCGCAAGGCAGTAACGCCTCTGCATTACTGCACCTTGCAAGGGCTGTAGCTAGGAGGGCGGAACGGTCAGCGGTTATGGCTTCCAGACCCAATTCCATATCCCCAGAGATAATAGCTTTCATGAACAGGGTGTCATCCCTGCTTTTTGCATGCGCCCTATTGGCAAATAAGGAGAAAAGGGTTAAAGAAAGCAACCCCAGTTATTGACCGCCACCACCGGTAAGATTGAAGTACTCCTTAAATTTCTGCGTTGTTTCAAGACGTTTGGTCCTCCCTTCCTTTGACGCTTTGATAAAATCCCCATCGATTAACTCTTTTACATAAAGATATGTTGTGCTGCCAAATGCCTTCACTATCCTGCTTTGGGATATTGGCTCATTCTTGCTTATATACGCAAGGATTCTTAGAGCGCCCTTTGATATGTCAGGCTGGCCTGCAAGAGAGCCCACAATGCTCCCATAAGGATCCTTGACGCTCATTATGTATTTGTCCCCTATCCTGAGTATGCACAAAGCGCCAGAACTAGACTTCGAGCGCTCTGCCATATCGTCTAGCATCCTCTTTACATAACCTACAGATGCAATGCCGGCAACACCAGCGAGCTCCTCTGCAGACATGGCCCTTCCAGATACAAATAATGCTGCCTCAAGTATATTAGCTTTCTCATTTTCTTCAGGATGCCCGGCCCTTTCTTCCACTCCTTTCACCACTAATCTTTATGAGTATCTCCCCGAAGAAGTCTTCCTGGAAGATGCCTATTCTATTTTCATGGGCGAGGAAGAGCAATGGCACAAAAACCCCCACTAGTATTTTTTCCTGCTCGGTGTGCTGTGAAGATAATGAAGAGAATGTTGTCATCCCTTCCTTGTCGGCTATGCTCTTTATTCTTTTCATGAGCTCCTCTTTCTTTTCGTCTATATCTTCCGTATCAACGACTATGTTTATAGGCGCAGCCAAACGCTCATTCTCTATCTTCCGCTCGGTCTCGACCTTTATTGCAGAATCCAAAGCGGAGAGCAGCTCCTCAAGTGTCACCTTCCTCTTAGGCTGCATCCTGGCTCTCGGTACAAGTGCATCCGTCTCAGGCCTAGTTATGCTTATATCTGTAGCATCTGGAGGCAGCTCTTCATGCTGTAGCGGTGTGAATATAGACAATGTATCGCTTTTCATCCTTAATAGTATTGAGGCTGCAAGCACCATGTTCGCAGGTATCTGTAGCTCGAGCACCTTCATCCTTCTTATTGCAGAGAGATACTCGTCCACAACCTTTGATATATCTATATCCCATGGATCAAGTCTGTTCGATGCAACCAGCTCTATAAGCAGCTCTCTCCATGTTGAATTCTGAACAAACTCCTTAAGATCCAGCTCACGGATAACTACCGCTGTGGCCGCCTCGGTCGTCGCCATCTAACCTTATAATATTAGGAAGCGAAACTTTAAAAAGCAGATTGGGAGGCATATGCGTATCAATTTTTACTGATACGAAGGTCCATCGCTATTTCAATCTCATTATGCGAGTACTCTCTAACTTTTCTCCATCTTAGCAGCCTTAAACTGCATCCGTTGCCAAGCTCTGACCTAATCCTTCGCATCCCCTCCTTCGCCGGTTTGGACCTCCCAACAAACATGTAGATATGTATCGTAGCACTGCGTTTTGCAGCCAGAACGGCATACTTTATGAAAGTATGGCTTTCTTTTGGCAACGGCATTATTATCCTATCTGCAAACCCTCTGTATTTTCCTGAAATCTTTCTCACGTCTCCGCATATTGGCTCTATATTTTTTATCTTATTCAGCTCTACGTTTGCCTTCATCATCTTAAAAGCATACTTATTCAGTTCGATCGCAACGACTTCCGCCTTTTGATTCTTTTTAGCCAA
>JAKASM010000072.1 GCA_021819045.1 Microcaldota archaeon
AGCATTTCTTGCGCTTTGTAATATTCCCTTATCAGCTCTATACGGCTCTTTGGCCTTCCTGTCATTTCGAGGTATTTTAGTGTTTCTTCGTCTATTGGGAAAAGCGCAATTGTGGCACCATATTCTGGGCACATATTAGAGAGGGTGGCCCTGTCTGGCAGAGATAAGGAATTCAGCCCATCTCCAAAAAATTCTACAAACATGTTTACAACTCCTTTTTCTCTAAGCAACCGAGTGAGGGTAAGTGCGAAGTCTGTTGCTGTTGACCCCTCTGGTAGCTTGCCTTTCAAGTGCACCCCCAGCACCTTTGGCATCGTTATGGATACTGGTTGCCCTAGCAAAGCTGCTTCGGCCTCTATGCCTCCTACACCAAAGCCCACTATTCCTAATGCATCAATCATTGTGGTGTGCGAGTCTGTGCCAACAAGAGTATCCGGAAATGCTTCTTCTCCCAAGTCTGTAAATTTAGTTGCTACACAAGTTGCAAGATATTCTAGATTGACTTGATGGCATATCCCTGCTGATGGGGGGAAGACCTTGAAGTTATTGAACCCCTGACTTGCCCATTTCAAAAGCTTATATCTTTCTGAATTTCTCTCTATTTCTTTCTCCTGGTTTATTTCCAATGCCTGTACTACGTTGAATGAATCAACCTGCACAGAATGGTCTATTATAAGGTCGGTGGGTATTATTGGTTGGACATCGTCCGGCTTCCCTCCGCTCTTTATTATGAAATCCCGCATCGCCGCCATGTCTACGACTGCCGGCACCCCGGTAAAGTCCTGCATCAAAACTCTTGATACCTTGAATGGAATGTCTACATCTTTTGGGTTATTACTGTCCCACTGGAGCAGGTTGATTATATCTTCTTTGGATACACTCTTACCGTCCAGGTTCCTTATAAGCGATTCCAATATTATTCTCATACAGAACGGTAGTTTTGACGGATCCCCTAGACCCGTTTCTTTAATAGCTGGTAGCGAGTAATAGATTGTCTCTTTGCCGTTTATGGCCAGTTTTCTCATAACTCTTTGCTTAATTTCTGCATCTGTAACGGCGTTCTTTTCTTCCATGTTATCCTTTATTTACCTATATAGCTTGCCAACTGCTTGATTAATGCGTGCACCTTGGCTGAAGATTCTTTTAGCTGTGCAAGCTCCTGCTTTGTAAGCTCCAGCTCTATTACCTTTTCAATGCCTTTTTCGCCAAGTATTACAGGTACTCCCATAAATATTCCTTTTATGCCATACTCACCATTCAGGTAAGCTGCACATGGGAGGACCATCTTCTTGTCTTTTAAGATAGACTCAGTCATCAATACAAGCGATGATGCAGGGGCATAGAACGCACTTGACTTCTTTTCCAGATTTATTATCTCTGCTCCGCCTTCTCTGGTCCTTTGGATGATTCTTTTTATCTCATCATTGCTGAGCAGGCTCGTTATGGGTATTCCATTTACACTTGAATGCTTGGGAAGCGGTACCATAAAATCTCCGTGCCCCCCGAGAACCATCCCATTAACGCTGTCTACACTCACTTTCAGCGAATCTGCTATGAATGCCTTAAATCTTGCTGAATCCAATATCCCTGCCATGCCCATTACTCTTTCCCTTGGGAAGCCGGTGGCTTGCTTTGCCAGGTAGACCATTGCATCGAGAGGGTTTGTAAGGACTATCAATTTGCTGTCGGAGGAATACCTTTTTATTTGGGCGGAGAGATCTCTCACTATTGCGGCATTTGTTTTAAGCAAGTCGTCTCGTGATTGCCCTTCTTTTCTTGGTGCTCCTGCTGTGAGTATTATTATGTCGCTATTTTTGATTTCCTTAATGTCTGATGTGCCCTCCACATCTGAATCAAACCCTTCTATAGGTGCGCTTTCTTTGATGTCTAGCGCTATACCCTTTGCCACCCCCTCTGTCCTATCCCATAGAAGTATATCACATGATTCCGTATATGCGAGCCTCTGTGCTGTAGTTGCACCCACCTTTCCAGCGCCAAGTATTGATACTTTCTTCCTCATAAATTCACCTGTTAGCTATTGGCACATATTTTTTATCTAGCTCTCCGCTATATAGCTCTAGAGGACGTATGAGCTTGTTATCTTGCCAGTATTCGAGCATGTGGGCGCACCATCCCGCTATCCTGCTGGCTGCAAATAAAGGAGTAAATAAGTCTACCTTTATGCCAACACTTACATACACAGGGCCAGCAAAGAAATCTACATTTGGCCATATACCGTGTGTCATGCCTAGCTTTTCAATCATCAACTTCTCTGCCCTAAGCGCTATATCTGTAAGTCTTTTAACTTCTGGCGTGGGGCTTTGCTGCAACGTCACTAGATAACCTTTTATTATCTTCGCCCTCGGATCATATGCTTTGTAGACCCTATGCCCAAATCCCATGATCTTCTTTTTACCAGCTAATGCATCATTTATGTAGGTTTCTGTATTATTTGGGTCACCTATCGCTTCCATCATTCTGAGAGCTTCCTCATCCGCACCGCCGTGAAGCGGCCCTTTTAATGCGGCTATCCCGGCCGTAACCGCGGAATATAAATCAGCAAGGGTGGAGCCTGCAACGAGTGTAGCAAAAGTGGAGGCATTTGTACTGTGCTCTGCCTGGAGTATAAACATCATCTCTATCGGCTTTACCTCATCTGGGGAGGGTTTCTTCCCTTTGAGCATGTACATAAAATTTTCAGCGTGGTTAAGAGATGGATCTGGCTTCGTATACCCTCTTCCTTCCATCATTGCACCTATAGTGGCGACTATACTCGATATTTTCGCAATTAGCTTTATTGTTTTAATTATATTCGCTTCTTTTGATTGGTTTTTAACATCAGGATCGTATATTGAGAGGTATGATACTGCTGTGCGAAGCACATCCATAGGGT
>JAKASM010000001.1 GCA_021819045.1 Microcaldota archaeon
TGCGAATATTCTGCCTTGTAGGTGAGTATATAAGAGCGGATCTCGGGAAAGCCGAAGAAACTTGCAACATTCGACACTGCCCCATCTGCACCCACCACTATCGCATCTCTATCTAGTTTTGCTATATCCTCTCTGCCTAACCTAAAGCCAAGCCTGATATCCGCACCTGCATCCAATGCATTCTTATAAAGTATTCTGGCAAGCAATTTCCTATCAAGCACATACGCCATCAGCTTTCTTGCTCTCAACGACATGGCCTCCTTACTGCCGTATATTACGGCTCCATACAAAGAGTTCACTATCGCACTGGAATAGTCTATTCCCAAAAGTTTAAGCCCATCAACTGACAGTATTCCGGATGCTTTGTCAGCATGCTGCCCTATCTGCTTGTCAGCTTCGAATACCTCAACCTCTATGCCATTCACAGCAAGTTCTCTTGCAAGAATTAACCCCGCGGTTCCCGCACCTACTATTATCACCTTCCTCTTCATAAAACCGCCATATTACAGAATTTATAAATGTTCGTGTATAAATAAGCTAGAGGTGTTTAAACGGAAAGCAAGAAAAAAGCGCATAAGCAGCAAGGGGGAATGATAACTTCCCCGCAGATAAAGATAGAGAACATTGTGGTAAGCGCCGATTTGCATGCTGAGATAGACTTATACGAGCTATCCAAGAAGGTAAAAGAGGTAGATTATGAACCAGAGCAATTTCCAGGCGCCATATTCAAGATTGCAGATCCTCATGTATCAATAATCCTATTCAAAAACGGCAAAATGATATGCACGGGGGCCAATACAGAAGCAAACATAAAGAAGGCGCTAACTTATGCAGCAAGCATAATTTCAAAATATGTAATAGGTCCTTCTCCGCAGGCAAAAGAATGATTATGCATTTTTCGGCATTCTCTTTATCGCAGCATCGTATCTCTTTAGGAACGCATCCCACGAGAATCTCTTTCTGGCTTCATACCGTCCAGCCTTGCCAATCCTCTCCTTGAGTGAGCTGTCATTTACGACCATGAGCATACGCGTCGCCATCTCCGCCTCGCTATTGACAAGAAATCCGGTTTTGCCATTCTTTATAGTATCTTTCGGTCCCCCCTCATTCACGGATATGATAACCTTCCCGCTTGCCATGGCCTGCAAAGGCACAACCCCTAGATCTTCATTGAGAGGGGAATATAGCACCGCGGTCGACCTTGAATAAAGATCAATCAGCTGCTTTTCAGGCACATCTGTGAGTATCTTAATATTGCCCGTCTTTTTAGAAAGCGCGACTATCCTCCTATAATAACTGGTGTAGAAAGGGTCGCTCGAGAGGCTGCCAGCAAGTATGAGCCTATACCCTTTCATCTTCCTGCTGAAAAGCTGGAAAGCACGGATTGCATACTCCTGCCGCTTATTCGGAGAGAACCTAGATGGGTAGAAGAAATACTTCGAATCGCCATCATCTCTGTAAAGGGAAGAATCCACTCCGCTTCCGACTATAAATGCATCCCTGTTGTAATACTTCTTTATCCTCGATAGAGTGTTCGGGCCGTTTGTGACGATCTGCTCAATCTTCTTAACCACTTTCTGGTCAAGCCTGCGCACAAACTTTGCGCCAAGCGCATACAGCGGCCTCTTATACGGCTTGCGTAATGACATCCTGAAATCATACAGGTCATAGATGTCCCTCAAAGGAGTATGGCAATGCCACAAAACTCTTTCATTGTTGTTTCTTATCCAGTGGCTAGGGCCCAAATGCGCATTTATAATGTCATAATCCTCCCTTATCCTGATGTTGTAAAATGCAAGCCCGTAGTCAAGTCCCTGCGAAGCTCTGCTATAAGGCATAAGTGAGCTGAATCTGCCTTTGCTTATGATCCTGATGTCGAATTCAGAAAATTCCTTGTAGGTCTTATTTCTATCATACTCTGCAGTGTATATAATAGGATTATAATGCTCCGCAATTTTGAGTATCGTAAGCTCCGCCCCGCCCCTCAATGTTAGGTTTGACTGTGCAAGCAGCATCTTCAAAATAGCACCATAAGTGCTTTCACTTCAATATTTAAATACCAAATCTCTAAGTTATATAAGATTTGCATGGACCTAGGAGAAGGGCTTAGGCAGGCGCTTGCCAAGCTTCAGAAGGCGTCAATAATAGACGCGAAAACGATAAAGGAGTTCAACAAGGACCTCCAGAAGAGCCTGCTAAGTGCAGATGTGGAGGTAGGCTTAGTATTTGAGCTCACCAAAAGGATAGAGGAAAAGGCCTTGAAAAGCAGGCCCCCGGCAGGGCTAGCCCCAAGAGACTACATCACAAACATAGTGTATGAGGAGCTAATCGCCTTGGTGGGAAGATCTTATGAGCCGAAATTCGGCAAGAAGAAGATACTATTAATGGGTTTATACGGCTCTGGCAAGACTACAACCGCGGCCAAGCTGGCAAAATATTATCGCGACAGAGGGCTGAGTGCCGGGCTAATATGCTGTGATGTTTCCAGGCCAGCTGCATACGAACAGCTAGAAACTCTAGCAAAGCAGGCAAATGTCTCCATCTTCGGAAGGCGCGGTTCAAAAGACGCAGCCTCTATAGTAAAAGAAGGCCTCGATGCACTGAAAGACAAGCAAGTAATAATATGCGACACTAGCGGTAGGAGTGCATTAGACTCTGCTCTGATAGACGAATTAAAAAGAGTTGTATCAGCATTCAAGCCTGATGAGAGCATACTTGTGATAAATGCAGATATAGGCCAGGTTGCAGGGAGGCAAGCTGCAGAGTTCAACAATGCAGTAAAGATCAACGGTGTCATAGTAACAAAGATGGATGGATCAGGAAAAGGGGGAGGCGCTCTCAGCGCTACAAATGCCGCAAAAGCACAGGTAATGTTTATAGGGCTGGGGGAAAAGCTCAGCAACATCGAGCCGTATAACTCTGAAAAGTTTATAGGTGGGCTTTTAGGGATCCCGGATATAGGAGGTCTGATTGCGAATGTGCAAAATGCAATCAAAGAAGCGCAGATTAAACCCGAAGAAATGGAGGCCGAAAACCTCAATTTCAATACATTTTATACCCAGCTGAAGGCCATGGGCAAGATGGGCCCTTTAAAAAATGTATTCGGGATGATGGGAGCGCCAGATATGCCTAAGGATGTGATAGAAAAAGGTGAAGAGAAGCTTGTAAAATACAAATCTATAATAGGATCTATGACAACCGAGGAGCGGGAGAATGACAAGCTAGTTCATAACCCATCAAGGATAAGCAGGATAGCAAAAGGAAGCGGCAGGTCGGAAAAGGAGGTGCGGGAATTGCTCTCCGACTTTAACAAGATGAAAAAGATGTTTGGGATGGTGAAGAATGACAGAAGCCTTAGGAAAAGATTTTCAAAGTTCATGCAATGAAATATAAAAAGAAAAGGAAAAGAAAAGGAAAAAGAAAAAAAGAAAAAACAAAAAACACAGAAGAGAAAACTATCTCTTCCTCCTAGACTTTTTTGACTTCTTTGCTTTCTTTGCCATTCTATCCACTAAATAACAATCACAACAGTGTTATTTAAATATGAAACGCAAAAATCAAACTAATGATAAAGAATTTTTACTTTAGTAATTTTAATTCACTTTAGTAAAAGGTTGTATATAATGGTAGAAAAGCCAGATGTTTTAGAGGACAGATTAAAAGAGCTGTCAGAAGAGTATGCCAAAACAAAGCATAATAAAGCCACAAATTTACATTTGGGCATACTTCGGGCCAAGATAGCTAGGATAAAGAAAGAAATAGTAGCATCTAAAAAGAAATCGCACGGTACAGGTTTCTTTATAAAGAAAACAGGAGACGCAACAGTGGCTCTTGTAGGGTTTCCTAGCGCAGGCAAATCCTCCCTTATAAATCTGCTCGCCAACACTCGATCAAAGACCGCCCAATATGCATTTACCACAACCGCCATAATTCCAGGAACGCTTGTATACAAAGATGCACATATCCAACTGTTCGACATGCCGGGACTGATAGAGGGTGCCCACCTTGGAGTTGGGGGCGGCAGGGCGGTCATGGCTGCCTTAAGGTCTGCAGACCTTATACTCTTTGTTATAGATATAAACATGCAGAAGCAGTTTGATCAGCTAATGGCAGAGCTAAATGCTATAGGTATAAGGGTAAACATAAGGAAACCGGCAATCCAGATAAACGAAAGGCTGACAGGAGGTATAGAAATAGAGATAAACAAATCAGGAATACCAAAGCAGGACGTAGAAGTGATACTGCAAGGATTGGGCATACACAATGCGAAGGTATCAATCTGGGACAGGATCAGCGAAGATGAGTTCATATCTATAATCTCAGGAAAGGCGCAATATGTGAATGCTATAGTTGCACTAAACAAGTCAGACACAAGGCATGACTATCAGAAAGCGGCATTGGAATTCTCCAAAACCTACTCTATAAAAACTGTGCCTGTAAGCGCTACAGAGAAAATCAATATAGATCAGCTTAAAGAGGAAATATACCGCGGGTTAGGGATAATTACCGTATATTTAAAGCCCAGAGAAGGCAAAGGAGATCCGGCGCCGATGATATTAAGGAAAGGCGCAACTGTAGGAGACGCTGCGAGAAAGCTCCACACCGAGATAGTCGATGAGCTCAAATGCGCTCAAATACATGGAAAAAGCGCAAAATTCACAAATCAAAAGGTGGGCATCACTCACATACTTGAAGAAGGCGACACAATCACATTCATAAAAAATAAATAGGTATAGTTGTATAACCTATTGCGACCTGTGATATAATGGCAATAAAATATTGGGAATTTGAGGATGCCCCGCTGAAAGAGAAGCTCAAAAGCCCAAGCATACGCGACATAGCCAAGATTTTCTTTGAGAACGAAACAGAGGCATATAGGTTCTCTTCGCTACTCCTGGAAGCCAAAAAGAAAAAAGGCATAAAGCTAAAGGATGCACCGCCGGACATACCAGTAGCAACAGCGAAAAGGTATCTCGACTACGCCGTCCAGATAGGAATGCTGAAGCACGAGGATGGGTCATACCAGCTTACAGATAGATATACAAGACCGTTCAAAAATATCGCTACTTACATAAAAGCATGGATGGATAACGATGCAGATGAGGATCTATCCGTGCAGTTCGCCAATGCTAGAAAGGAAAAGCAATCCAAGAGGGGCGGAAGAAGTGCAAAGCCACAAGTGCCAAGTGAGCCCCAGCATCCACAATTAGATCAGGTATGAGGTTTGCAAACCCTTTATGAAAAATGGGCATATGCGTCCTTGCCGCAAATGCAAGCAACTCCCCAGCCGGGTATTTGATATGCGGCAGCTTATGCCCTCTGTTTGCTGCAGAAAGTCTCAAAAGGTAAAACTCGAACCTTTTTTGGATTTTCCCTTCCGTTTGTGAAAACAAGCTAAAACGTATACGCCCACCTCTTGGCCATTTTTTATTGCATGGTTTTTCTCTGCACGAACAGAAATTTACTACGGTAAATTTCTTCGGGCCCAGCGGGATTTGAACCCGCGACCTTCAGCTTTCCTCATTCTTGATCAAACTTCCTTCCAAGAAGTTTGTTAGAAGGCTGTCGCTCTATCCAAGCTGAGCTATGGGCCCCAGCAAATAGATATCTAAGGAAAAAACTAAATACGGATTAGACCGCCGGACTTCATCCTTCCTATTCCGAAGAACTCCTTGGTGTTATTGGTGAGTGCAGCAGCAGCATCTCTGAACTCCATACCTTTTGCCGCAGCAACAAACATAACCGACCTCTCAATATCTAATGGAGATTTTCCCACCACCGGCGCATCACTTTCAGCCATAAGGTTCTTGAGGGGTGTAGCAGCCAGTATCCTACGCCTTTTGGATGATTCTATCGGGGGCACAGATATCATATAACCCCTCTTAACCGCAATCTCGGCATCCTCAACGCTGCCTTCAAAATAGTGCAGATGAACTTTTTTTGCCCCTTCATCTTCAAGGATTTCAAGCACCTCGCTAATCGTTTCGCGAGAGTGGACAGATATGGGGAGGTTCAGCTCTGACGCAAGAGAGATCAATGCCTGGAATACGCGCTTCTGCCTTTCAGCCATCTTCTTCCAGGCGCTCTCCTTATAATCCAATCCAATTTCACCTATTCCGACTATTCTATTCCTGTTCTGGCGTATGAGCCCGATATTGAATTCTATTGTCCTGTCTACTTCCGCCTCTGGTATCGCTATAATATGCTCTGGATCCATTCCCAACGCCGCAAATATGTTTTTGTTATCAGCAAGCTCCAATGCCTTAATGTTCGAGCTAGTGTCTACTCCATTGGTTATCATGGTCAGCACACCGCACTCCACAGCCCTTTTTATAAGGCGGGTGTCTTGTATCAGCTCAAGGTGGCAATGTGCATCGGCAAGCTCAGTGAGGCTTTTAACAATCTTTTCTTTCTGCTGCTCAACAACCTTCATCTAATCACCTCCAAGGAGACCCCTTCCGCAAGGAAGGGGAGGAATTGGAGCATAAGTATTAATATTTTGCAATTCTAATATATGTTGGTTAGTATGGAACGCGCTATTCTTTTGCAGATTGCAGGTATAACTAAAGCCAAGGATGGCATTCTCAGAAAGTTTGTTGGTGATGCAACTGCTGAATTCAACAGGCTCTACGACGAAAGGAACTTCTGCAACAGGTTTATGGATTTCCATAGAAAAGTTTATGAACCGACTAAACAGAGGACAGATGTTGGTGTGCAGGTTATTTGCGAATTGGAACGTGCAGTTTGGAGAAGCAAAGGAAAGGCCAGGGCAATAACCGTTAAGTTCAACGTTCCGAGAAACTGCAAAACCTTTGAAACCAAAAGCATGTTCTTCGTTGAACTTGGAATTTACCCAAGAAACAGAATGGCTGTTCCTATCACCAAGAACCGCAACTTCCAGAGGTATTCTGACCTGCTTAAGAACGGCTGGACTTGCAAAACATATGGCCTTACGCCTGATTTGCAGATTGTTGCATACCTTTCTAAAGATGCGGTCAAGTTGCCTCAAAGAAGGAATGTTCTCGGCATAGACTTCAATGCAAAACGCATTGCTGTTTCCGTTCTTTCCACAGAGGGCAAGGTTCTCTACCAGACTTATTTTGGCGAACATATTTGGCTTAAACGAAAGAAGATTATGGAGAGGCGTTCTGCAATGCAAAGCGCCAACAACATTTCTGCCCTTAGAAATTTGAGGACTTGCGAAAGGAACTTTGTTGATACTAATATTGGGCAGGCGGTTCATGAAATAATAAACCTTGCAATTAAGTACGATGCCGACATTGCTATTGAGAAACTTAAGAGGTTCAAACCTAAAGGCAAGAAGTTCAACAAACAAGTCATGAGAATGCCTTTTAGAAAGTTTAGGGAAATTCTCGCCTCTCGTTGTTTTGACAATAGTATTACGCTGAATGCGGTTGATCCGTGGTATACTTCCAAGTTCTGCTCGCACTGCGGTGCTGTTGCGAGTAATGGACACAGCAGTGGAAATTATGCCCTGTTCAGGTGCAAAGAATGCGGAGTTGTTGTCAACTCTGATAGGAATGCGAGCAAGAATGTCGCATTGAAATGCCTGTTGGAGCGGGGAATCCATACTAACCATATAATTCCCCAGATTTCCAACTGGGGAGGTCTTGTAAACGACCTCGTTATGTCTTATGAAGTTGGTTTGCCCAACGTTGCTGTGCAACATGCCAATCAACTGATGGAAAGCCCCCTGCGTTAGCTGGGGGTAGTTTACTACGATAAAACCACACCCTTCGCATAGTTATAAATAATTCAGGGTTTAAATGCTTATCGAAAAGTGCATTTTCTTGCCAAGTCATAAACGATCAAAAGATGGTATTCGGGCAACTAGAAAGCGGCATCCATCAATAATGAATATGGTGCTTGGAATAATAGTCGCAGCTTTAGTGCTATTATCAATAACACAGTACTATACGATAAACAACCAAGCAAGCGTTATAAACTCATTGAAAAACCAGATAAGAGGCCTTAACTCCACAATTATAGGCTTGCGCGCAAACTCCACGAACACCCCAACCACAGAGACAAAGCTAACTTTATACAACATTTCCAACCAACAGCTTCCTCAACCCCCGCTAAGCCTCCAAGCATATCCAGTAATAACCCAGCAACAGCCCTTTGGCAAAAGGCTTACTAACATAAATGCACCATTGAATGCAACCGAGCTGTCTGTGATAAATAATGCCCCGGATTCATATTTTGAGACTGCAGGCGAGATGCTTCTGAACGGATCTCTTGATAACTATGTGGGAGTAGGCACAGGACTGCAGAACGTAACCCCTTTCATAATAAACGGCAAGCCTTCTGTAATATACCTTGGCAGCATAACCTGCATATTTTGCGGGGAAAACAGATGGGCGATGGCACTGGCACTGGGCCGCTTCGGAAAGTTCAACCACCTATTCAAAGGATACAGCAGCTTTGGAGACGGTGATCTTCCAACTCTCTACTGGAGGCCGATGACCTACAGCAACGCAAGCGGAGCTATCGATATAGGGAACTTCTACAATAGCAGCATTATAAATTTCATAACATTAGAGGATACTGAGCCCATAACTAACGGTTTTGTTCTTCAATCTCTCGGCCAGATGCAGAGTGAGCTGCAGCAGATTAATAATACCCCATACATCGATGCATTTGAGCATATACTGCAAATAAATACATTCTCCGGCACTCCGTATACAATATGGGGCAGGTATGTAGTTGGCGGCGCAGATGCTGTAGACTTCGGCAACACCACGCCCTCATCTACACCATTCCCGCTGACCAACATGACGCATGCTCAAGTGCTTACTCAACTGGCGAATCCAAACGACCAGTTTGCATGGACAGAGTACGCCGGCGCGGATGTGTACATAGCGACTCTATGTGCAAGCCTTAACAACTCAGCACAGATATGCTCCCTGCCTGCAATAAAAGGCATACAAGCAAAAATCGGTGCTGCTCCATGAAGAGAATAATCAAAAACCTGCCAAAAGCATTCAAAAAAGTATACAGCCCCAGATACATCGTTTTCAATGTGATAGTTGCAATTGCATACTACCTGATCATAACATACCTCATAAAGGTCCAGAATTACGGAATAATTCTTATCCTGGTGCCCAAATACCTGCTTTATCTTGTTATACTATCTGCTTCGATAATGCTCACAATGGGAGTCTATACAACAATAAAGTCTTTTCATAAAAAAGGCAACGCTACAATAACTTCATTCGGCACAGCGATAAGTCTATTCACTGGGCTGATTCTAGGATGCGGATGCGGAGCGCCGGCAGTCTTTGCAATAACAGCAATAGGTGTAAGCCTAGTAGAGGCATCCACCATAGCTTCGTACATAGTTAACTATTCCATTCCTATATTGATTGGAATAATAATATTGAACATACTGCTTATTTTGTACTATGCCGGAAAGGTAAGCGGAAAGAAATTTAGATAACGTTTTATAAGCTATATAATTCAATAGCTATTAGGTCATTGCGTGGCAAAACGTAAAAGAAAAGGCACAAAGAAGCCGGCCAAAGCCAGAAGCAAGCGGGTCGAGGAAGTCAAGTCCAGATACGAGATTGTAAAAGATATAATTGTGCACACAAGAAACGAATATTTAATACACCGAATTTTAGACTATGCAGATCTTCACATTATTCCTCAGTCTGTCTCACTGTTCTCCAGTTTGCTATCCAACCTCACCCCAGCAACAAGCAATTTTACAAAAAAAGAAGGGGTAAGGGTGGGGAGGGCGCTTTACGATATCAAGAGAAGGCAGAAGCACTATCTCTTGCATGAAGAGTCAGTGGCAGACCTAATACAGTTCTTTGAGCGCACAGGCCACAATAGGCTTACATACAGCATTTTTCCAGATAAATTTACTCTAAACATCTTCGACATGCATAAAGAGTACATAGGGATGAAGGTACACCAGTTTGAGGCAGGAGTAATCTCAGGGTTTCTCTCAGCGTCCAAAGGTTCGCATGTGGAGGTCGAGGAGCAGAGCTGCTCTTCCGATGGGAATGGAAACTGCACGTTCACTACAGTCTACAATAAAGCAGAAGATCAAACGAAAAACGCAAAAAGGGCAATAAGGCTCTTTGCAGACCATATAATAAAAGAGGCCACGAAGGAAGAGAGTGTATACAAGATAAAAGAAGCCCCCGCCTACTATGCCCTTTCCTCATCAACGATTGCATCAAGAAGATATCAAAAGGAAATGAAGCACATAGCTGCGTTCATAGGAAGCGAAATTGCATCAGGTATATTTCCTGAACCTAAAAAGACAGGGAGTGACTACTTGCGCAGATTGCAGAGGGCTATAGAGCTTACAAGTCCTGGAAAGCCAAGTGTTAAAAGCCTTAAGCCAATTAAAATAGATGTCCGCTTTGATGCACTGCATTCAAATAGCGAGCTTATAGAAATAACCGGGGCCCTTCTGAACGGTATGCTGAAATATTATACAACACCGGGAACAAAGCTTACGAAAGTGCATACAAATAAGGGATATACAATAAGAATTCAAGGCAAATGAAAGGCAAGGCGAAGTGTAGGATATGGCGCTAGAATTCATGGACAAGATATCCAGATTCATACCAGTGATAAGGGGACCAAAGACACCCCTATCTCTTAGGGAAAAAATGTACTGGACTGCAGGCATACTTGCGATATATTTTGTGCTGTACAATACCTACGCGATAGGCGTAAATCAGCAGGCGGTAACTCAGCCGCTGCTGCAGCTAGTCAGCATAATATTTGCAGCTAGAATAGGCAGCGTTATAACCGTCGGTATAGGACCGATAGTCCTTTCAAGCATAGTCCTCCAGCTCATAGTTGGATCGGGGATAATAAACATAGAGATGGGAGACACAGCGCAGAGGGCGAGGTTCCAGACCCTGCAGAAAGTGGCCGCAATGGTCATAGCCGTAGTAGAATCGATAATATTCGTATATACCGGATATGTGCCTGCAGCCTCCGCATCCGCGGTCGGGATAGTCATACTGCAGCTTGCGCTTGGAGCAATAACCATAATCTACCTTGACGAGATGATGACAAAGTACGGCATAACCTCTGGCATAAACATATTCATAGCAGCAGGGGTTTCATTCGCGATAGTTGCTGGAACATTCGGCATCCTTGTACCTGAGGCTGCAGCAGCCATACAAGCCGGCGGAGCGGCCGCTCTTCCAAATGCCCTGCTCGCATTCGGCCCTTTGATATCAGCAATACTCGTCTTCCTGATAAGCATATACGTGTATGAGATGAAGGTTGAGCTTCCACTCTCTTTCGAGCAACTAAGAGGGATAGGCGGAAGGCTGCCAATACCATTTTTGTATGTAAGCGTGCTCCCAGTCATACTCGCGTCCTCGCTAGAGCTAAGCATGACCGTCTGGCTCAGGTTCCTTGCCGGAGTGAAGGGAAGCCTTGCTGGCCTCGCCAAATTCATAGCCCTATACCAGCCTGTCGGGACAACCACTGGCGGAACTACCCTCCAGCTAAACGGCGGAATAGCATATCTAATATCACCAACATTCCCCCTACCATATTCTGCAAATTATGGAGGCATAGGAGGCTACGGCACATATTTCACATATCTCGCTACACACACAACCCAACTGTTCCTTCCGTGGGGTGGCTTTGTGTATGTGCCAGAATGGGTGCACGTTATAGTATATACAATCGTTCTGGTGGCATTGTGCATAGTCTTCGGCAAATTTTGGGTTGAGATGACAGGGCAGAATCCCAAAGCCCTTGCCGAGCAGCTTGGGGACATGGGATGGCAGATACCGGGCTTCAGGAGAGACCCAAGAATAGTAGAGAATGTGCTCAACAAATATATTCCAACTATAACCGTATTAGGAAGCATATTCGTAGGTTTGCTGGCAGCATTGGCTACAATAGCAGGTGCAATAGGCACAGGAATGGGCGTGCTTCTGACAGTTGGTATAATATACATGCTATTCCAGCAGCTTGAGCAGGAAAGGCTGTACGAGACATACCCTATACTCGAGAAGATAGCGAAGTAAACCTATGAATAGGGCAGCAACGAAAAGGAAGAGGGCATAGGCTAGCAAGGGCAAGGGTCGCCTTAGATCATGGAACATAGCTGATTCGTAAGGCTACAAATATGTTCAGCAATTCAAGCGGTCAGAGCTCTCCTACTCTCCTCTTCTGTGCTCTTTTCAATCTCTTCCTGCGCTTCTTCTTCCATTTCCAGCGCATTCTTCCTTTTTTCTTCCATTTTCTAGGAATGCTTCCCAAATCAGCACCAACATTGAACATATTCAAAATGTAAGTTATATAAACAGATTCAAATAAATAACTATGCCTAAAAAGAGCTGTGATATTCTTGGTGAAAAAAAGCATAGTGGGCTTCATAATACTTTTAGCTATAATGACCGCAATCGTTTTTGTAGAAACAGGGTTCAAGATAACCCCAATATCTACAACCACCGCCATTTCTCCCACTTCAAATTCGACTAAACCCGGCAACACAACAACCACTTCAACAAGTACTATAATATACAACTGCGCAGGATACCAGCTTAACAGCACGGCATTCAATAAGACCTATACCGCAAAATGCATACTCGCAACGAATTATACAGGAATCTGGGTTGCTGCAGGGAATAGCAGTTCTATACACATAAAAATCGTAGGAGCGGATAACCACACATACGTGAACCAGACGCTCACATACAACTGTGTGACGTTTTTCAAGAATCTTAGCGCACCGCCGCAAGTCTATACTCTATCCATGACCACCGGCTTAGGGGGAGGAGCCTGCGGCGAAGCACTTCTCAAGCTGAATATGACTACTGTTCCGCCGCCCAAGACAATCTACACTGCAGTATACAACGGCAACTTTTCTTCAGGCGATTTCACAGGATGGAATGTTACAGGCAAAGGCTTTGGAGATGCGCCTTTAAATATAACCTATGCGAATAAAAACCACTGCTATATAGGCAAATTCCCATGGAGCAACTACAATAGCAGCATCTTCTTCGCCAGCACCTATCATTGCGGGTTGCAGGCAAGTCCCGGCAACCTTACTTCAAGCCCGTTCATAGCCAGCAAGCCGTTTCTAAATTTCAAGATAGTCAGCCCACAAAATGCAAACCTCTATGTTGAGATACTGCATAATGGCTCTCCTGCAATAATAGCACACTACAACACGTACAACCTGAGCTTTTCTTTCAGCCAAGGTAATACCACAGAGGCAGCATTCAGGAACGCAACCATACCTTTAACCACAATAATAGGCAAGGTCGTCCAAATAAGGGTGGTTGCGGGAGTTACTGGGCAGCAGAATTACATCACAGTAGGGCAATTCTACATGTCCTCCACCCCCCACCAAGACCCCGGAGTCCTTTCAGGGCCATATATATACAATCAGACATAGTCCTCCGCAATTCTCTATGCCTGTCCGTCTTTGGCACGTTCCTGATCATCTTTCTTTTCCATAAGCCTTTTGCCGAGTTCTTTTCTATTTTCCATCTCCTGATTTATGATCTTTATATCCTCAGGGCTAAGTACCTTTTCAAGTATATACCTCGAATACTCTGTTGACATCTGCGATACATCCATGAGCATCGCCTGAAGGTCCCAGAGGTTAAGCCTTATCTCCTTCTGAGGCTTCAGCACCTCTATGCCGATAGGGGCGTACTTAAAGACTATAGGGACAAGCGTCTTTATACTGCTGAAAAGGACATTCACAGCCGCACTTGTTATATAATACTTGTCTTTTTTTATCGGCTCCTCTATTGTTCCATAGCAGTATACAACCCCAGGCTCCTTTAGCAGCCTTTGATTTATCAGATCCACCAAAAGGGGTTGAAGTTTCTCCTTATCCTCATTCTGTATATCAAAATAGAATTTAGCAAGTATGCCTCCCGCTGCAATCTTCTCCTCAGTGATCCTATCCATCTCAGATTTTGCCATACAATTATCTCTCCCGTATCCTCTTCAAAGCCTCTTCGAGACCAAGCACAGCTTCTTCCCCGCTAACAAGGTCTCTCAGTTTTATTTTGTTCTGTGACTGTTCTGCATCTCCAACTATTGCAGCAAAGCCAAAGTGCAAAGAATTTGCATACGACAATTGGTTAGATATGTTTCTCTGTGAAAGATTTATATCAGTAGGTATCCCCTTTGAGCGGAACCAGTTTGCCACATTCACTGCATATTCGTAGTTCTCTTTTTTCACATTTATCACAAAAAGTTTGGCATACGTGATCTTTTCAGATTTCTCAAAGCCCAAAAGATCAAGTATCCTGTCTACGCCTAACGATGCCCCGACTGCAGGCAACGGTTTCTCGCCGTATAAGCCAACAAGCCCATCATACCTGCCGCCTGAGCCAATAGAGGATTTTTCTTTTCCAGAGGAATCCTTGAGTTCAAATACGATGCCTGTATAGTAATCCAAACCCCGCACTATCGAAAAATCCACCACCACTTCCCCACCGATATGGTACTTCGGAAGCATGGCCAATACTCCTTGCAACTCCGCCAAAACACCGCCCGCTACAGACAGGCTTGCTACATATTCAATCTTCTCGTCATTCGAGCCAGCCGCATTTATGAAACTATCTATTCTACTGACTACGTCTCTTTCCAATCCTATATCGCTAAGTAGGCCCAATACCTTATCCCTACCCAACTTATCTAGTTTGTCTATGGTGCGCATTACTTCTACATGCTTTTCCGAATTAACGCCAAATTTTTCCAGCACCGCATTTATAACCTCCCTGCTACTTATCCTCACATTATATTCTACCCCTATCTTGTCTAATGCTGTTGCTGCAGCCGCGATTACCTCAGCAGTGGTCTGAACCGGGTCTCCACCCACAATATCCACGTCAGCCTGCGTAAATTCACGGTATCTAAGCCGCTGAGGCTCATCCCTTCTCCATGCCTTTCCTATCGCATATCTCTTAAATGGCATTGGCAGTTCCCTGTGCGCTGCAATATACCTTCCGAGAGAAACTGTAAGGTCATATCTTAGTCCAAGGTTGTCTTCTTTCGTCTCAAATATAAGTTTCGATTCATCTCCTATTCCTCCCTTAGCTTTCAGAACATCCAAAGATTCAAGTACAGGGGTATCTATGGTCATAAATCCGAATGTTTGGAAAACATTCTCTATTTTCGCAAGCAACTCATTTCTGAACAACGCAGCATTTGGAAGCAGGTCTCTCATCCCCCTGGGAAAAGGCAGGTCAGCCATAAAACCGCTCATAAGTTGTTATCGATCCACTTCCTGAGCGTCTCCTTTGGGATCGCACCAACATTCATCGCCTTAAGCTCACCCTTCTCTATAAGAAGTGTGGTTGGTATGCTCATTATATTGTACTTCATTGTAATCTTCTCATTTTCATCTGCATTTACCTTCACAAACTTTACCTTTCCATTGTAATCAGAAGAGAGGCCTTCAAATATGGGGCTGAACGCACGGCAGGGACCGCACCACGAGGCCCAAATATCTACTACAACAGGGGTCTTGGACTTTATCACTTCTGCATCAAAAGTTGCGTCTGTAACATCACTAACGCTCATTAATTCACCAATAATTATTCGCATTAAAAGGT
>JAKASM010000002.1 GCA_021819045.1 Microcaldota archaeon
ATATATGAACTCCAAGGCGCTTCGCCATAAGCCCAGATCTAACCGAATTGAGTCCGGCTATTTTCTGTGTGGTGGTGACTATAATAAAGCCATCAAGATCAAGAAGTTGCATGGTCGTGAGGGGCACATCACTCGTATTATGGACCACCATTCCATTAGCCACGAAATTGTGATTATCCTCGAGTTGCAAATCGTAAGTATCTTGGCAGCCTGCATACTCTATGGATTTAACCCTGGCAATTTTGAAGTTGGCGTTGTCAAACTTCTGAGAGTATTCAAAGCCGTAGATTGTGCTTGGCTTTGTTGCATGACCATCAGGAAAGAAGTTCCCCTCTTTAAACCTTTTTCTTATATTCTGGCTTCTAATACCGCTCATTTGACACAATGCATGCATTTGCTTTATGAGTAACCCATTTGTACTTTCCAACGATACGACATCATGGACTATTTTCGCTTCCGCAAGCTGGCCGCTTCCCCCCGCAAAGGTCACAATCTTCTCTCTGTGTCGTATGTGTCCATCAGCTTCGGCGTAGCCTTGCACAAATGCGCGTCTCTGATCCAAAGGCAACCCAAATACCCAATCAGGAACACATTTTTCCATGGCAGGATGATGCAAATCCAGATACTGGAAAAGACGCACTAGAGGAACCGAATCAATCGCAAACATGTTTTTGCCATCGCGAAAGATATCGCAATTAAACAGATTTCTATACATGTCTTCATATTTGCTGCGGAATTTACTATCCTCAGGCTCGCATATCCGTATGCCTGCTATTCTGCCCGTCGTTTTATGTATGCGTATGAATCCATCACCGACGAAATGCCCGATAAGTTGCATGAAATCGGGAGTAGTCAGACTCGGTAGCGTTATAGGCTTCCGCGTGTTATGAACACTTTCTTCAAAGCTGGGCAACCGCAGGGGTTTTCCACCATCAATGCAATTTACTACAATTATTCTATCTCCTTTGTCCAACTGCGATAATGGTTTCCAGTACAAGTTTCTATGATATTTGAGGAACGGGTGATTGGAACTGGCAAAAACCGTTCTATTGGGTGTTTTAAGCTTGAACACCTTCTGTTTACCCTGCCATACTACGTTTACAACCCTGCTTTTAACAAGTTTTCCGTCGCGGTAGCTGAGCACATCTTCCCCACGCCTTATTTTTTCGATTGGTTTTTGGCGGTGGTCGGCCATCAGTACAAGCGTACCCGCAGGCATGCATCCAGGAGGCATGTCAATTATGAGATAATCCAGCTCTCCCCAGTCGGCATGCTCGAAAAAATCGCTTAGCATTTTGGTTATCAGAGGCCCTCTCCATATTATAGGCTTCCTGAGCTCATCCACAAGCATCGCAGTTGATGCGATCTTTACCCCTTCCTTGAGAGGGAGCTTTAACGGGGCATGGGGGTCTATCCTCTCCTCTATGCCCAGAAACATGGTTACATTCGGGCAGTCAATGTCCGCATCCAAAAGGCCAACCTTAAAGTTTCTCTGCGACAATGCATATGCGAGGTTTATTGCTACAGTTGTCTTCCCCACGCCTCCTTTTGCGCTGTAGACGCCTATCTTGTGCTTAACTTTAGACAGATTCTGTTTTACTCTCTCCTTTGCTTTGAGCACGTTGAGGAATGAAGGATGTGCACCTTTCGGCAGCTCACCCGCGTTTGTATTTTCCATAATAAACAATCAACGTTCAAAGATAAAAAATAGAAGGTCATGATATGCATCCACAAGAAGCACCCCAAACGCGGCATCAACTATTTAGTAAAGACCCACATCCATCACGCCCCCAATAAATAATAAACTGCGCAAGATTATTAAATTCTTACAATGCAATATACCCTTAAACACTAGTTTTAGTTGTTGGCAACAAAAGTGATGCAATGAAAATAAGCGAACTGAAAGCAGGAGCAAGCAATGTTACGGTAACGGCCAAGGTCATACAGAAAGATGAGCCCAGAGAAGTTGTGACAAAGTACGGGAAGAGGCTCAGCGTTGCAAACATAATGCTTGAAGATGATTCCGGCACAATAGCCATGTCATTGTGGGGCGACACTATAGGTGAGGTGAACCAGGGAGACACAATAGAGGTGTCAAACGGATACGTGAGTGAGTTCAGGGGAACCCCCCAGCTTTCTACAGGGAAGTTCGGCAAGATAAAAGTGGTTGAAAAGGGCGACGGATCGGCTCAAAGCGCGGGAGCTGAAGAGCCAGATGCACCAGAAGAAGAAGATATGTAGACAGCAAAATGCTACGATTACAGAATGCCTAGCGGAAAGGTATTCACCACATAAGGGAGGACATCAACGCCCATTACCGATTTTTCTCTTTTTTGGCACAGCATCTGTCCAGTACTTGAGCGTTATAAAGAAGAAGACAATGCCCAATACCACACTGAACCAAAGGTCTGCAGTTCTCCCCAATATTGTAACTGCAGAGCTTATGCTCGGGGGCAGCCTGAGCACACCTCCAAGCAGCGCAACTATTGAGCCATCCGTGACTCCTATGCTGCCAGGTATGGCCGTAGCCATTCCGAATATTGTAGATGAAGAATAAATGAACACCGTGCCGGATATCGGTGCAAGTATGCCCAGAGCAAGAAGTGAAAAATAAAGGGTAAGAGAGTTGAAAAATGCTGCAGGAAGTGTCACCAAAACCGAGATTAGATAGGTTTTAGGTGTGTTCAGCTTATTCTGGGATAGAAAATACTCCTCCCCATAAGGCGTGAAATTCTTTACAAACCTATTTTTTTTCAGTGCGTTCTTTATCACCCTATACATCCAGCTGTTGAGTATGAAAAGGAAGGGAAGGAGCAGAAGTATGTCCAGGGCAAGTATGTATGCCACATATTTGTGGAAGTACAGCGCTGCAAGAAGCGCAAGTATTCCAAAACCTAGGAAGTCCGTAAAGATATCCATGGTCACAATAGGTATTATCTTTGCGAATTTTATTTTTGTAAGCCTATTCAGAGTATATGCAGCAACAACCCTTCCTATGTTACCGGGAGTTATCGACATCGAATACATAGATAGGTATACGGCCATGCTCTTCCTGAACGGTACCTTGAGCTTTAGAACCTTCATATAGTAGTTCCATTTTATGAATCTCAAGAGGAGGCTTGCTAAAACCGCCACAAAAGCAAACACATATATGTCGAGCTTTATTTTCGATATCTCGCCAAAAACGGTGTTGAAGCCTCCAAACCATGCTATCGCAAAGAATACCAGAAGGCTGGCGCCGAAGCCTATGCCTACAAATATAGATATCTTTCTTACTATCTCCAGGTAGCTCTTCCTGTCAAGCTTTGTCTGGTGTGTTATACTATACCAAAAAGATTTTTTGCCAGGCACACTATTTCCTCAATGCAGATTCAAATACCTCTTCGTACTTCCTTGAGATCTGATCCCAGTCATGCTCCTTCTTCATGAGCAGCCTCCCAGATAGCCCCATGTGCCTTGCCTCTCCAGGGTTGTCAAGGACTCTTACGATCCCTCTCTTTATTCCGTTTATGCTTCTCGGCTTCACGTATAGGCCCCTGCCTTTCATTGTTTCAGGCACTCCGCCCACTTTGGTTGCAACCACAGGAATGCCGCTAGCAAGCGCCTCCATTATGGATATGGAGGCAGGCTCATACAAAGAAGCGGAAACGAACACGGATGACATGTTGTAGTAATAAGGCATCTCATTCTCCGGTATGCCTGAGCATATCCTCATCTTGCCGGAGATTCCAAGATCTCTCGCCATGTATAGGAAGGTTTCCTTAAGGCTTCCCCTGCCTATTATATTCAGCACTATATTCTCATTCCTTTCCTTAACAAGTTCTGCAATCGCACGTATCAGGTAAACCTGTCCTTTTTGGTTTATCAGCCGCCCGTTATTAAGCACCACCACAGAATCTTTGTCAAACCCCAATTTTTTCATTATCTTATATGCGCTTCTTTTTGCCCTAGGCTTGTATTTGTTGAAATCTACACCATTATATATCACATGGCATCTGCCTGCAAGGTTACTAGGAACAGTCGTTGCAATCGTGTTTCTTGATACGCCGGTTATTACGTCAGAATGCTCTATCAGCCTCCTTCCCCAAAGCATATCGTAGATGTAACCTCCATTGTCTGTGAGCGGGTCTATATTCTTAGGTATTGAATCATGAAGTGTAAGCGCCATCTTGCCGCCAGACCTTTTTATGCACCTTACTGTATCTCCAAAATAGACATGCCTGTTGTTTATGTGGTATAGGTCTGCTTTTTGCCTTGATATCGCATCCCTGAGGCCCATGGTCACAGGGAACGGCATCGGCAGTATCGGCACATCTATGTAAGAAGTCTTGAGGCGGATCACTTTTATTCCGTGTATCTCTTCAACAGAGTCTTTCTGCTTGGCTTTCAGCGCGGCAGATATCACAGTTATATTGTGCCTCTTGGCCATCCTCCTGTATATCTCAAGAAGCACCTTTTCTGTCCCTCCTGGGTAGGGGTAAAAGAACGGGTTAAGCACGCAGATATCCATTTCAATCACAAAGCAGAACAAAACCATAAGGTAACAGTGAATATTAATATACTTCTAGATTAAATAGATTTTTATGCAAAAGAACATTGTAGTGCTGCTGTTGGATACTGCAAGGGCGGCAGATGTTTATGGCAATAGGAAAATGCCTTTCATAAACGGCCTTGCGGGGCGCGGCACAAAATACTTAAACGCGGTAGCGCCAAGCACCTGGACCGCTCCAACCCATGCAGCCCTTTTTGCAAACAGCAAAGTATCGCAGCTGAAACTCGCATCACAGAACTTCTTCAAAGGAGGATCAAAAAAGATAGATCCGTGGATGGTCAAGACGAAATTCCTTGAACGCGATACAAAGACAATAGCCGAAAAGCTTTCAACTGCCGGATACACCTCAACGCTGTTCTCAAACAACCCCTTCCTTACAAGCAACACGAACCTAGCGATAGGCTTTGACAAGGTATACGACGTTTGGCTGAAGTCAAACGTGAAATACAACCCAAAAATAGCAGACAGGTTCGCATTTATACTGAATGGTGGGGCCAGGACGCGCTCCAAGCTTTTCAAGGCCAGCTATGCGGTTTCAAAAATGCTGCCACCAAAAATGCTAGACAGACTTTACCTCAACTTAAGGCTAAAGATGAACAGGGGAGTGGCAAAAGCGGATGGAACGCACAGGCTTGACAGGGGTGCAAGCGACACAAACAAGTTGCTCCAATCACATCTCAAATACAGCTATAGCTACTCTCCGCAATTCATATTCATAAACTACATAGAAGCGCATGAGAACTACCCTCTCAGGAACAAGGAAATAGTGCAGGATAAATGGCTATACCTCAGCGGAGTAGAGGAGCTGAATGATGATATTACAAGCCAGATGCACGCCGCATACCTAAAAAGGCTCTCCTACCTGGACATGCAAATAAAAGAGACCGTATCCATACTGAAGAGGAAAGGGGTACTCGATGATGCGACGCTGGTGATAACCTCAGACCACGGGCAGCTTTTTGGAGAGCATGGCATGCTGTATCACGCAATGCCGCCTTATGAAGGAGTGTCAAAGGTGCCACTGATTGCAGTCAACTACAAAAATGGAAATCCGCTATCTTACAGGGAAGAGGTCGAGAGCCCAGTGAGCCTTCTTTCGCTCCACCAAGGATTAATTGACCTGTCGAAAGGGAGATACACCCGCCTTGACGGCAATATGCGTTCATCAAAATATGTGATATCGGAGCACACGGGCATCAGTGAAGGGTGGGACGAGCGCCTTCTTTACTTGCTCAAAAAGAAATCCACCATAGCAAAGAAGATATATTCAGCAAAGATGCACTACAACAAGAAAGCCACAGCAATATACAAAGACAACATGAAGCTGATCCACTTCTTCGGAAGCAAGAAGGACGAGCTATACAACATCGCGGAAGACCCGTGGGAAGAAAACAACCTGATAGGCAGCCGCAGGGACAAGGCAAACAGCATGCTCAGGGCCTTGAAAGCAGGCTAAGAGAGTATTTTTTTCACAAAAGGCTGGCTGCATACTGAAGTCGGCTTAAACCCATCCATTCTGCAGATTTGGGCTGTAAAAACATTGGCCTGGCCAATAAGCGCCTGCGAAACTGTAGAATTGCTCTGCCCCATAAGTGCAATTATCTGCCCCCAGTTCAGATTCTTTAGGTAGCCTGGAGATACGCTCTGCGGAACGCCGACCTGCGCGCTCTGGTTTCCAAAGTCTATGAAAGGAATAGAGCTGCTAGTATCATACGCCCCCACAGCAGCATTTTGCAGCGCGTTAAGGCTCTGCAATGGCTGATATGTGTTTGTCTCTATTTCTGCAGATACAAAGGATATGAGGGTGCTGCTGTAAGACGAATTGTAAAATGTAAACGTTGGCACTGTCCTAAAGGGCTCTTTGGAGCTTGAGCTCGATGTCATATAGTTCAGCCTGCTAAATGTGCCGAATCTCATGAGTGCTATTATCAGCCCCCACCTTGCTATTGCGCAGAATGGGCAGAAATCTGCTCCGACATATATTACAGCAGGCTTTCCATCAACCACTGTGACGTTCTGTCCGGATATGCTCTGCGGATAAGTGGTCATGTAGCCGGAGCCTACCCTGTTAGCAAGCGTCATGTTTGATGCTATGCTCTCCATGATTGAGAGCTGCGTTGTATTTACTGGCTGGTTGTCAAACGCTATCAGCGCTGCCTGCGAATTGGAGGCGCCGTTCAAAATCACAAGCACTATTGCAGCCACTACAATAACTGCAACCGCTATTCCGTATACTTTCTTCTTTTCCAAAAAGTCACTCCTTTATAGCGAGAAAAGGAAGAATCTTCCTTACTATTCCGTTAAGCGTATGGTTTACCCTGTTCCTTACTTTTGATATCAAATAATATAAAACTATGCTCAATACCACACCCGCAATAACATCAGTAAAGTAGTGGGCAGCAAGGTATACTCTTCCAAAAAGCACAAGGACCAGCCATATTATGTACAATGCCTGCACATACCTGTATTTTCCCATGAAGAATGTAAGCCCAGTAAGTACGCTAGCATGGTTGCTTGGGAAAGAATAGCTGCTTTCACAGCCTACCATTCCATTCAGCCATGTTCCTATTCCAATGCTGCATGGACGCGGCTCTGCAAACAGCATCTTGATAATGTCAGACACAATGAAAAACAGCACAACAGAAACAACGAAGGAATAAGCGTTCATATCTTTCCTGAAGTAAAGGTAAAGCGCAGCAGCAGGCAGCACCATGTAGAAGCTGCTGCCAAGGATTACCATGATCCTTGTAAGAATGGGGCTGGCAACTATCTGCGCAAAAGAGAATGCCCACATATTCAATGAAATGCTTCCAGGGTCGAATAGCATGCAATCAGAGTATTTCAAGCAGACAAGGATTATATATCTTCAGTACACATCTGCTCCTGAGGGGCTGTAGCGTAACCTGGCAGCGCGGCTGGCTCCAGATATTGATTACAAAGTATGAGCAGGAAACTGCGATGATGATAATCTGGAATTAAGAAAAAAATGAAGAAACCAGCAAATCCGGGTTCAAATCCCGGCGGCCCCAAGTCCGTCAAGGGGTTATATATAGAAGCCCCAAATGTTACCTTTTTCTAACATAGTTTTAGCATGGAGAAGAGCTGAGAGAAGTTGCACTCCTAAAAAGATTTAAAGACTTGCTGTAATACTTTATAAGCAAGGAGAGTAAAATGCAGGTCTTTCACATAAAAGAGGATAAATTATATACCGCAAAAGAGATTCCATTTAGAAATGAAGACGAATTGCAGAATCTTATAGATAATAACCTAAAGGAAATATTCGGGTTAGAATTGGTCAAACAACAGTATACTCTTGACGACTTGCGAATGGATACAGTTGCTTTTGACTCGAATAATAATGCCTTCGTTATAATTGAATATAAGAACAGTGCTAATTTCAGTGTAGTTGATCAAGGTTATGCCTATCTCAATTTGTTATTAGATAAGAAGGCTGATCTTATCTTACTTTATAGAGAACGACTGAGTAAGGATTTGAATAAAGATGATGTAGATTGGTCTGCTACGAAGATTCTCTTTATTTCACCTGAATTTACTAAATATTCTATAAGAGCTTTAAATATCGATTTACCAATAGAATTAATAGAAATACACAAGTATACAAATGGTTCTTTAGTACTTAATAGACTTGAGATTAAGAAGCAAAAAGGGAATATCTCTATAGAACCAGTTCTAAAAAACTCAGTAATTCAGAAGGTAAGCAGAGAGATAAAACTATATGATGAGGATTATCATTTTAGGATGACATCCGAACACCTAAAAAGAATATATAAGTATCTAAAAGAAAAGATAATGGCGTTAGATGAGAATATTGTAGAGCGACCCCGTAAAAATTATATTGGGTTTATCGCATCCACTAATTTTGTAGATATTCATATGGCAAAAGGCAAGCTTAAACTTTGGCTTAATATGAAAAAAGGAGAACTCAATGACCCACAGCACTTAAGTCGAGATGTATCTACAATAGGTCATTGGGGCAATGGAGATTATGAAATAAATGTTAAAGATGAACACAATCTTGATTACTTAATGAGCCTAATAGAGCAGTCTTACAAAAAGAATTCTTCTTAGATTTCAAGTTAATGATTCTTCAATTACCTTCTTTTCCTCTTCTGTTATCCCATAAATCTTGTAGACTTGATTATCAATTTCATTTTCTAACATGTTTATCTCATTTTTCAGTTTCTCAGTTTTATCAGTTAATTTATTTTCTGAGTTATACTTACTATTGAGTTCTAACAAAAGGCTTACTTTCTTATTAAAATATTCTTGTTCCTCTTTCGAGATCCTCTTTATAGGAATCTTACCAGAGTAACTGCCATCAAAATGCATAGTTCTTATAGCTTTTGAGTAGATGAATATGTACGTATAATATGAGATTAATTTTGAATTTAATAAGGCTAAAATATATTTTGGATTGAAGTCTTTATTGTTAATTACTATGTTATTTACAGTGTCTAAATCTAAAACTCCTTTTGTATCATACGTCGCAGTTATTTTTATATGGTTTCTTATATGTGCAACTATGTTCTGAACCATTATCTTCGGTTTTCTTAGATTTTTAACTTTGCTTATTTCGGGAATTTTATCTTTGCTTATGAAGTAATTATGATAATCATTTATAGCATATCTTTGTATTTCTTTTCCGCTTAATATCCTTTCTCCTAAATTATTCATATTTGAGATCAGTTTTTGAACACCTATACCTCTAAAGTTGTCTGATATTTCTCCGAGCAATACAGAACCACTATTGACTTTATTATAAATAACTGTCTCTAAAGTGTTGGCTTGAAAACTTATTCTATCATTTTGAACAATTTCTTTATAATCTATTTTTGCTATACTTTGGGTAGACGTATTGAAATCGGATATCAATAATACGCTATCTAATAATTTGGGCTTATGTTTTCTTATGATGATTATTACTTGCTCTAACAAGACATCTTTGAATGCTTTACTTACATCTACAATCACTAGTAATTGCGCTTCATTGTAAATTACTTGTCTTATAGGTTTCCATGAATCTACGTATGCAAAAGATTTCGGTATAATAAAACCCAGATAGCCTCCTTCTTTGAGTAGATTCATACTTTTCTTTAAAAACAACGCTGCCGAGTTTACTACGCCGTTGCTGAGATTTTTAAAATCTGGTGAACTCTTAAGTATGTCATCAGGTTTGATGTTGAAATACGGCGGATTCCCAACCACGACATCAAACCCACCATTACTCATTATCTCCGCAAACTCTTCATTCCACTTGAAAGCCTTATCGCCAGCGATATTTGAATCATCTATCAAGGAATTTCCATTCTTTATGTTCTGTCTCAGAATCGGCAGCCTCTTCTTCTTTTCGGCAACTTTGAGCAATAAGTTCAATTGCGCAATGTCTACTGCCTGCTTGTCTAAATCCACACCAAAAATGTTATTCGTGAGAATGCTAAGTTTAGTCGAATAGGTTGTGCCAGTACCGCTTATATCTAGTTTATTCTGGCTGTAACCCTCTTTCTTGCTATGATATTCATTCAGCACATCAAAAGTCTTTATCAGGAACGACCCAGAACCGCAAGCTGGGTCTAAAACCTTGATTTTTGAGACATCGGTCTTCTTGCTCTTTACCAACTCTCCAACTGTATTCCTCACGATGTAGTCCACGATATAGCTGGGCGTGTAGTATATGCCCTCTTCTTTCCTCTTTGCCTTGCTCTCTGTTAGTTTAGTTCGCTTCTCAGTCTTCTTTAGTATATGCCCTAGATACTGCTCATAGATGTTGCCCAGAACATCGGCGTCTATCAATGAGAAGTCGTATTGTATCGAGCCGTTTTCTGTGGTGTACAATCCGTCTAAAATACGGCTTAGAACGTTATCGCTTATGTCTATCTGATCACATAAATGTTTGTTGCCTTCATGCTCACCAAAAATTTTACTATCATAATCCTCATTATACTGCTCAAAGAGTTCCCTAAGTTTGCTAATAAGCGTGCCTTTTCTGTTCTCTTTCCATTGCCTCAATAAAGCTAATAAATTTGGTGGTTCAAGCCCTCTATCTTCGCAGTTTCTAATAAAGATCAGGCGGTCAAATAATCTCTGTATTGCTTCATCCAATTCCTCTTCTGTAAGGTTTTTGCTCTTATTCAAAGCGTATACATCTTTGGAGAGAATAGCTCTGAATTTTGTAAAATCAGAAAGCAACTGCTCTGTTATTGGTTTTTTTCTTGATTTTGTGCTGTACTTTTTATCTAGCTCTCCTTGTTTGAACGCTTCTTTTGATAGTAAGTATAAACCATTATCAAAATCGTTAACAAAATTATCAATTCTTATGGCAAATCTAAAACCACTCGCTGTATCTCTTGTCCATGCATCATATATTCTTATTTCACTAAAATTAGTGAGTATTGCCCAAATACATCCTTTATAATAAGCATAATTAACCGATTGCTGTGCAAAGGTTGTTTTTATACCATTCTGTTCTCTGTATCCATCTAAATTTTCATCAAGTGGTTTTGCCTCTAGGTAAAATTTAGGGATTCCATCAATTTTGAAAGTGTAATCTACTCTCTTTCTAGAAACGTTGTCTTCTGGAGTAACTTCATTAGAATTATCTACATCCCAGCCAATCATCTTGAATAAAGGCAAGATAAAATCTTTTTTAGTAGCGTCTTCATTGTACCTTTTGCCCTTCTCACGATTATACTTATCGATAAGCTTTGTTATCTCACTCTTCATTTGCTCTTTATCCATGAACAACACTACTTGATTTTGCCCATAACCTTGCCATAAACCTTGATCCTCTTGCCTTCTCTTACATGCTTCTGCATATACCACAGAGTTGACTTATTTATGCCTAACCTATTGCGGTCTTCTGACGTTAGGCTAAGTACCTTACTGCGGATGTCCACACTATTTATTGCTTTTACCTACTAATTTTTTATTATTGTTTGCCTTACAGGCTTGCCCATCATGGCGCCTTCCAGCACCCCCTTACTTGTTGCATTTACTATTCTTCCTAAAGCATTAGTCCTCTTTACCATTTCGTAAATCAGTGAAACTTTTGCCTTCATTCCTCCTGTCACATCTATTTTATGCGCCTCCCCAGCTCCAAAAAGGACACGGTCAATGTTGCTGCTGTCAACAGACTCTATCAATTTTGCATCGTCATATTTTACAGGGTCTTTATCATATATTCCGTCAACGTCGGTGGCAAGTATTATTTCGCTAGGAGTAATCTTTTCAGAAAGGAACCTGAATACCTCCTCAGTAGAAGCTATTGCAACACCCTGCTTCAAATCGAATACCACGTCTCCATGGACTATAGGTATGAACCCTCTGCTCAATGCATATTTTATATGGTCTACTATTCCCGAAGTCAGCTTTCTGCCTTCTGCATAAGAGAAGCAGGAGGGCGAAAATGGGAATGCTGGGATGCCCAGTTTGACAGCTTCTTCTATTACTATGGAGTTAAGCTCATTTGCAACAGATTTTGTTATAACCGCGCCTTTTATGCTATCATTGTTTATCAGGCCCTCAGCCACCCGATATTCCTTCGCAGGCACATGCCCAAAAGAGCCGCTTCCATGCCCTATTATGACATCTAATCCCGCCGCCCTCCGCGCCCTATCTATTTCCGATAATAGCCTGGATATCTCTTCCCGTTTTGCAGTCCTTGGCTTATTTTGGTCTGTAATGCTGCCCCCTCCTATCTTCACCATATAAAGCCTACCCAACCAATCACGTTTTTCAAAGCATCTTATCGCTTATCAAGGATGCACCGCCTCCAAGCAGCCGGGGCCCTTCCCCCTGTCCCGCAACTATGAAATTGCTGACTATGCCCTTCAACTTCTCAATTACCTGCTCCTTGTCTTTTATCCTTGTTATTATATGCGCATTTGCACCCGCATCGAAAGTATAGGCTGCCACCATCCTTCCAGCATCATTATTCAGCTCGTGTACCGCCATCATTATTTCTTTTGAAGTATCGTTCATATAAATTATGGGAGGGTAAGAGTCTAGCATCGTGGCGTGCATATTGTTGCTGTCTTTGATTGTCTCTATTGCAAGAGTTTCGAAATCCCTTTCTTTTATTGCCGCAATCATCCTATTAACTCGCTCCTCTGCGGCAGGAGGCCTCATTTTGTAAAGGCTGCTTGTCTTTACAGTTATCGCATGCCCTTCGCTTGACGATATTCTCTTCTTCGCTCCGCTTACGAGTGTTATTATGTCTATCACTTCTGGCCAATAACCTTTTCCTGCAATGCACTCTGCATATGAGTCTAACCCGTCGCCTGCACTGCCTTTATGCCATACCACAAACCCCCCAAATACACTCCTGCACGCGCTCCCGCTTATCTGCCTTGTTATAATCGAGAGGTCTTTGGTAGTCAGTTTCAATCCAAGCGCATTTGAAGCAGCGTATACAAGCGTGGCAGCTCCCGATGCGCTTGAAGCAAGCCCCGCAGACGATGGAAAAGAGTTTCGCGACACTATCAGTGCATGTGAATTTGTACCGGCGAGAATTCTTAAGTGGTCTAACATCCTTGCGGCAAATATGGATTTCTCGTTTGCACTATCCTTCATATTCTGCAATTCATCGTTTATGTACATCTTGTCTTCCTTAAGAGTATCAGAAAAAAGGACACTTGTGGTTGTATTAAGGGTTTCATCCAGAGTCATGCTGAGCGAAGAGTTCATAGGCAGGTTTATTTTTGAATCCCGTTTCCCCCAGTATTTTACAAGAGCTATGTTTGGGGTGCCTATTGCAGTCACAACATTTCCATCCATTTTATTCGTTTTCTTTACCCGCATTCATATATAAAGCCTTTACGAAATTCAGTTCAGATCTGCATGTTTCTGCCCGCGCGCACCATAATGCTTTTGATAGGCCTTCCTTTCTGTCCGAGAAACTCTATTGAATACTGCGCCCCAACTATCATCTTGTGCCTTACCGCAGCAGGCAGAGATTCCAGCCAGAATGTGGCTACCTCTTCCTCCAGGAAGGATATCCTTATTCCCGCAGGTTTTTCAGCGCAATCACGAATGAATATCCTGCACATCGCCTCTTTCGGTGCCGCAATTCTGTTTTGTACAGAATTTATCGATTGGGTATTCTGCCCTTCAAATGAATTGCACCCCATGGTCTTCACGAAAATTGTGTCAGGCGATATTTTGAGTCCGTTTTCCTTGTTAACATAGGATAACGCGCCTATTCTCGAATCAAGGTGCTTCAGCTTGGATACGACCGCATCGTTTTCCACGTTTGTGAATACAAGGTCATTGGCAGCATCCTCTGCTACATCCGGCGCCTGCTTCAGGTAGAGCTTCATCTGGCACAGCCTTCTTATGCTCTTGTCTATATCTGTTATGTTGTGCGCCAGCAGCATAAGCCCTATACCCTTCTTCCTGAAGTCCTGTATTCTGTACCTCATATCCTCTACCACTGCTGACCTGCTGTCCTTAAGCATCATCTGCGCCTCTTCCAGGCATATCACCAGCCTGAGCTCATCCTCTCCGTTTGAATCTAACATTGATGCAACAGAGTAAGCAAGGTTAAGTATCAATGCATACAGATGCTCCCTTGTGCCGGCTCCAGCGCAGGATATGTCGAACACCACCCCGTTGTTTATCATATCCTCTATGCGCACTCCCTTCCTTGAAGAATACTCTGGCATGGATAGCACAGATTTCAGGTTCTCTAAAGACGCCTTTATGTTCTCGCCGTGCTTTGTGTATTTTACCCCTACATTTGTGTGCTTTCCGTGCAGGGCTATTATTGACTCGCTTATTTCATGGAAAACGTATGCAGGGTCTGGTTCCAGTGTTTTTGAATAAACCTTTCGGAATGCATTCAGCAGGCATTTTTCGATTGGATTCCTATAAGGCCCCGCAGCAGCAGCGGAGGCAAGCACCATAGCCAGAGATTCGTAAAAGCTTGAAATAGGTGCTCCGTCAGGACACCTGAAGAAATTGATGGGAATGCTGCCATCACACAGCTTTATAAGGGCCATCCCATGGGAAACCGCAAAGCCCTGCCACTCATCAGTCGGGGATATTATCAGCATCTTGGGCCTGCTTGTTTTGAGCACAGAATCCAATATGGACATTGCTGCCCTTGTCTTTCCGGATCCAGGAAGGCCGCTTATTATCGTGCCAAGATTCATCGCACTTTTTCTTATCCTCACAGTTCTCCCAGAGTCATAAACTGAGTCTTTCATGAAGCTGCCCAATTCCACATCTCCTTCGCAGCGGGGCTCAGCAGTCTGTATCACATGCCTTATCAAAGGCGACCCTCTATGGCAGAAAAGCCGCGCAGCCATGTCAGAGCTGAAGGGGGCTGCACCTATAGACTCTAAATGCCGGAAAGCGTCCTCAATGCTTCCGGAAAAATGGTGGGATTCTATAACCAGCATTTTCATCGATATATAGTCACGTATGGCAGGAGTTGTAGCAATAAATAGTATTCTATATGCATAGCCGTTCCTCAATAAAGAGAGATTGAGCGATTCCAGCATCTCGGACAGAAAGGCTTCCTCGCTAGACGAAACAAAATCCTTGCCCTGCACAGACCTGTTTACCCGTTTGCCGAATCCCGTGTCGGATATGGAATAACCGATGTTCCTGCTTATCTCTCCAAGCCTTTTTTCTATATGGTGCATGCGCGGTCCTATCTGCTCATGGCTTTCTTTCGAGAAGAATGCTGCAAGGTATCCTTCATTTATGCCAGAGTCGAATATATCTGAGATAAACGCATTCCCTATGCTTTCCGGACTTCTGTAAAGCGAAAGCGCATCCCCGTCGAGATGCACATTGCGCGTCTCCTCTTCAAACGAAAGCCCCGGAATTATCCCAGGAAGCCTTTTAACACCTTCATCATCGCCAGAGGCTATGCTGCACTTCCTCCGTGCAAAATCATATATTAAGCAGAATGGCTTGCATGCAAGCGCATCAAGAAGGACTCCCTGGTCTATCTGTGCGTCTGGCAGAGTGGCAA
>JAKASM010000073.1 GCA_021819045.1 Microcaldota archaeon
AGGAATTGGTAGATGTGGCTAATGATAACAAGATATTCATAGTTAGCGATGAGATTTATGATGAAATAACGTTCGGCAATGCGAAATTTATCAGCATTGGGCAAATCGCGAGGGGAGTTCCCCATATGATTTGGAATGGTGCATCTAAGAACTTTGATGCAACTGGATTCAGGATAGGTTTTATGATATTGCCTGAAGACGATAGGAAATCTGAAGCGCTTAAAAGCGCACTTTCTGACTTTGCCCTTGCTAGACTCTCTGTAAACACGCCTGCGGAACATGCAGTTGCTGTAGGCATAAACAATGTAGCTGAGCACAAGAGGACAATTAGGCTTATGGTAAAGGAGATAACAGAAAGAGTAAAATGTGCAACTAACCTAGTAAATGAATCTAAGTATATGGAGGCGATAAAGCCAAATGGTGCGTTTTATATATTCCCGAGGATCGACTTGAAAGCGCTTCACTTCAAAACAGATAATGCTTTTGTATTATCGCTTCTTAAATCCAAGCTTGTGCAGACAAGAAGCGGAAGCGCTTTTGGCAGCCCAGGCCATTTCAGAATAGTTTCATTGGCTCCAAAAGAGATATTAGAGTATGCTATAGATAAGATAAATGCGTTTTGCAAAGAGAGCGCTGCAAAACATAATACGGGCCTGTAGTCCAACGGTTAAGACGCTAGCCTTACACGCTTGAGACCGGAGTTCGACTCTCCGCAGGCCCAATTACCATCACTACAAAGCTATGCAACAAAAGCTTATAAATAAAAAATAAGTATGTTAATCGGTGGTGTAGTGTATAGACTATTGGAAGCGATAGATAAAATAGTACATTTCAAGAAAGTAAGCGCGCACTGTGATATACCTTGCGGGATATATGACCCTCATCTGGCAGAGGTAGCTGCTCATACAGTTATCAGGATGGACATGCTGATTGCAGATCTTGTTAAGAACAACGACATGACGATAGAGGGGAGAAACAAGATGGTAAGGTATACAATGATAAAGGAGCAGCATGCCGAGCTCTGCAAGCATGAGGTGCGCATAATATGGGGAGATTATTTCAAGCCTGAGCATGCGCAGGCGAATCCTGAGCTGCATACACTTGTGTGGGACATCATGAAAGCAGCATCAAAAGCGAAGCAGAGTACGAACATTGCTGATGGCGATGCGCTACTTGAGAAAGTGAACAAATTTGCTGAGATATTCTGGAAGACAAAGAATATTCAAACCATAAGAGTCAAGGCACCCTATCCGACTGAGAGAGAGATGGTGTTGCCAAAGCTGCAATAGCATAGAGATCAGATGCCGATAGCTATATTTAGGGTAAAGGATAGAAGCATGCAGCCTTCGCTGAACGATGGAGATTACATAATAGTTAACAGGCTTTCTTACCTGTTCCGCAGGCCAAACCCCGGTGACATAATAGTTCTCAGGCATCCATCAAATGGTATGCTGATTGTGAAAAGGGTCGCGTATGAAAGGAATGGCATGTTTTATGTCACTGGTGACAATGCCAAAGAGAGCGAGGATAGCAAGAGCTTTGGATTTGTAAGCAGGTCTGCAGTATTAGGTAAGGTGATGCGTGTTATTCGCAAGAGCTGAGAGCGGCTATCTTTCGCCGTATTTTGCATAGAAGGAAAGATACCTTGCAAGCACATCTTCTGGTGCGGATGGTTTTGTCTTCTCTATTGCGCGCTCGAGTAGGTCTGCGGTTATCTTAGTCTCTTCACCACTTTTAAGAGACAGCTCTAATGCCGCGGACTTTGCCTCCCTGCATACGTGGGATATATCCGCACCTGTAAAGCCGGACGTGATTTCGGCCAGCTTGGAGAAGGATACATCATCCGCTAGAGGCACTTCTGCAAGGTAGTTCTTGAACATCTCTAAACGCTGTGTTTTGCCTGGCGGCTTTATAAATATAAGTTTGTCCAGCCTACCAGGCCTGAGCGCAGCAGGATCTATAGCCTCTGGTCTGTTCGTTGTGCCTATCAATACTATACTCTCGAGTTTGCTAACGCCATCTATATTCCTAAGCATCTCACTCGTTATCTGTGAAGAATACTCTGATGCTTCGCCTCTTTTTAGCAGCAGCTCCTCAACCTCGTCCAGGAGTATTATTGAGGGGGTGCTGTCTCTCGCCCTGTCAAATGTCTCTTTTATCGAGGCTATCGCCATATCGGGGCCCTCCTGGCTTATCTCAGCACAATTTAGCTCAAGCATTGTGACTCCGGTGAGCTCTTTTTTTATTGCTCTCATGAGCATTGTTTTTCCTGTTCCTGGGGGCCCAAAAAGAAGCACTCCGTTTATGTTCTTAATTTTGTATTTTTTTATAAGCTCAGGGTGTGTAAGGGGCACCTCTACAGCATCTATTATTACTTTTTTGGCGTAATCAAGACCCACAACGTCGTTAAGCGATACCTCATCTACCGCTTCTTCTCCTGTCTGGCCGTATACACTCCTTTCAAAATCAGCCCTAAATTTCTGATATGTTTCTATTCTTGAAAGGGATACAGATGGCCGTGTGGATTTTATCCTTTTTAATATGTCATCTTGTGTTATCTCTAGGACTTTGTGCTTGCTTGCAGCTTCCTGGGCAATTTTTTGGGCTACACTTTCACACACGGCTTTTATGTCGGCGCCAGTAAA
>JAKASM010000074.1 GCA_021819045.1 Microcaldota archaeon
ATGTTTTCTATTTAGCCGGATACCCTTATTAACTTTTCCAGGTAAATGCTCTTGCTGGTGAGATGCCTGTAAAAAATAATTCTGAATACCGCAACCTTAAACTTAAGGTTTGGCTTGATGGAAGAATTATTAGCTATAGAGATGCTATGGTCCCGATACTTACACATTCTCTCCAATATGGAAGCGGCATATTTGAAGGGATAAGGGCGTACGAGACCAAAAACGGAGCTGCGATATTCAGACTTGCAGATCATATTGCAAGATTCAGAAGGAGTATAAAGATTTATTCCATGGCGCTCGGCTACACTCAGAAGGATTTGGAAAAGGCAGTTATTCAGGTTGTAAAGGAGAATAGCTTCAAGTCGTGCTACATACGCCCATTTATATTCTATAATTCTGACAAACTCGGAATAGCGACATACGGCAAGCCTACAAGCGTATTCATAGCCGCTGTGCCTTTTGGAGACTATTACGGAGCGGGAAAAGAAAAAGGCATACGCTGCAAGATATCATCGTGGAGAAGGATAAATTCGAGCATACTGCCTGTCGAGGCCAAGGCGTCTGGCAATTACATAAATTCAATAATAGCAAATAATGAAGCGGTGGCGTCTGGTTTTGATGAGACTATATTGCTCTCGTATAACGGCTATGTTGCCGAAGGAGCCGCAGACAATATTTTTCTTGTAAAAGGAGGCAGACTTATAACGCCGAACGCAAGTGCGGACATACTTATAGGTGTGACCAGGGATACCGTGATAAAGATTGCAGAGAGCACTGGATTGATTGTTGAGGAGCGGGAGACGCACAAGGAGGAGCTTTATTCGGCAGATGAAGTTTTCCTGTGCGGCACTGCAGCAGAGATAACTCCGGTTGTGAACATAGATGGAATAAGGATAGGAAGCGGAAAGCCTGAGCCAATAACTAGACTACTGGCTGCAAAGTACAAAGATGTCGTCACTGGCCAAGATCCTGAATTTAGCGATTGGCTTACTTATCTAAAGTGAAGGTTGGGCAATCGTCGGTTAAACTTTCGTATTTTTCCTTTTATGCCATTCATTAGTTTAGAGCAATTTAAGTTTGCTGGTGAATGGGTTTATCTCTTCGCTTCTCCAAGGCCCTATGCCAAGGGCCGTAATTGTACCTGGAGGCAACTGTGTTAAGCCTGCATCATTCACTAGCGCACATGGGACTTTTTTGAACTTGAATGCTTCGTACAGCTTCTTTATAGATTCCTCATCAGGAAGCTTCAGCACAATCTTCTTTTGGCCAGTATCTATCCACTCTTCAGCAATGCTACTGTCGATTTTTTCGGTTTCAATAAATGATAGGAGTGACGCATGGCAGCCTTGCGCGATCATCTTCCCTTTACCCATGTCTAAGTCTGCCCTGACTATTATTACTTGCTTTATTTCTCCATCCGAACTAGGCATATTCCATTTTGGCAAAGAGCATTTTTATTATGTGCGGTAGAATGCGCAGCGCCACTTTCATCTTCCTATATTTTACTTACTGCTCACTAACTTTGCTACCTCTTCCCAGCTATGCGCAATTGATATGCTGCTGTTTATGCGTGGAAGTATTTTTCCTGCACTTTTGTTGTACTTCCTTTCAAAAAGTATTACATTGACACCTTTTTTTGCAGCCCTCATTGCGACAACTGGGTCGTCTTCCACAAGAATTGCTCTCTCCGAATATGCTATCTTTATCTTGTTCTTATCTGGGACTGTATAGATTCTTACCCCGTGCACGCCCTCTTTTCCCAGCACAGAGTTAAGCCTGTCCTTATCCAAAGTCGGGTTTGCTGTGCATAATATTAAATCTGATGTGCGCACCCTGCGCATGAACTTTGCCGCATTTTGTTCTATACTTATCTCTGGCTGCTCTATCAGCTTTGCACAGGAATTCTTTAGCGGCCTCAGCAAGTGGAAGAGTGCTTCTATATAAACCCTCTGAAGCCCTGTATCCGATTTCGGAAATCTTTTGTCTATGCGCGGTGTGATATCATCTATCGCCACACCATCAAAATCTAGCATTATTTTCGGATGCTGTTTGTCTGCTTTATTTTTGTCGCTCTGCATTTGAATCATCTTTGCGCGTATATCAGATTGGAGTATAGGTTTAAATGCAACGAAGCATACTTTGACAGATGACGAAATAATGCCTCGTTCGCTATTATGGTGCGCGTATTTATTGTTTGCAGTGCATATATCATTGGTTCAATGCTTGATGAGAATGCAAAGGCACTGGTGACCTCTCTTTTTAGAGGTTATTACGAGCACATAGAAATAGGAGACAGGCATGTAGGAGAGCGCGAGTTTGGCTTCGGAGATTTCGAAAAAAAGATCTCTTTCAGGCATTATTCGTTCGGCAGCACGGCTGCACTTAAGAAGTATATTGTGGAAAATGTTCCGGCTTTCATATCCTACTCACCAGCATTTTACAAGATGCCATCGGCTAGGCCTATGGAGAGGAAGGGTTGGATTGGAGCTGAGCTCGTCTTCGATCTTGATGCTGGAGATTTGCATCTCGATTGCCAGAAACAGCATTCGAAGGCATGGGTATGCAGCAACTGCCTTGAGAAAGTTAGATCGG
>JAKASM010000075.1 GCA_021819045.1 Microcaldota archaeon
GCCCAGAAAGGCAACGCAAGGATGCTCTGCGACCTTGAACCCAGTAAAAGGGTTCCGAAACCGCTCCGATGGCAACAGATGAGGACGGAAACAGATTCGAGTGCAAGAGGAACCCCATGGAATTCATTCATGGGAGGATGTCAGTTAGGAAAATGTACGTTTTTAAGAACTGTATTATATACTTATCTTAAAAGAAGGCTTGAAGGCGCACAAAGTGTTCCGCATGAAAAAAAATGAAATCGATTTATATGGCGGCAAGGCAAAGAACCTCATGCAATTACAAAATGATTTTGATATACCAAAATTTAGCGTCATTGATACAACCATATTTGACGACTTTATGGCACATAACCCTGGCCCCATATCCCTCAAATCAATTAATGTGTTTGATGGAGGAAGTAGAGCATTAGCAAAAACAAGTAGAGCGTTAAAGGAAGCTGTCATGCACGGGACATTCTCGAACGATGAAATGGATAGAATCGAAACCCTTGTCAAGGGTCTGAGAGAACCTTTCGCGGTAAGAAGCAGTGCAAATATTGAGGATAGCGAATCTGAAAGCCTTGCTGGTGCGTTCGCCACTAGGCTTTTTGTGCATAGGGAAGATCTGGAAACCGCAATAAAGGAAGTGTATAGCTCACTTTACAATGAACGTGCCCTAGAATTTGCCAAGGAGCATAACAGGGGATTGGAAGATCTGAAGATGGCAGTCATAGTGCAGGGAATGGTGACTAATGGAAAATATGGCGTAGGGCTATTCAACAAGGATGGGATGGTTATTCAATGCGGCAAGAAGCCGGATAGCGTAACGGCAGGAAGCGAGGAGGTAGATACATATTTCGTTACTGGCTCCAAAATTGCGAGGTATCCATCTATGAACGGGATTAGTATGCTATTTGATTTTGAAATAGACAGGATTGCCGATTTGATGAATAAGCTCAAAGAGCACGATTTCCCACTCGACGTAGAATTTGCTTTGAAGCAGGGCAAGATATACCTTCTTCAGGAGAGAAGGCTTGTAGGAAATCTGCCGTTTTATGATAGGAGTGCAGCATTCGCAGCATTTCCTGCGAGCCCGGGCATAGCAAAAGGGAAGGCTGTCATACTAAAACATAATAATGACATAAAAACACTCCCAAAAGGTAAAGACAAGGTATTAGTTGCTGAAGCCGTAGAGATAGATACTGCAAGCATGATCAAAGAATATGCTGGAGTATGCATAGAAATACCAGGCATAACTTCGCATGCTGCCATATATGCGCGTGAGCTAGGCGTACCCTGTGTAGTTGGCGCTTCTAAAATAACAGATATTGTGGAGAACGGCGATATTATAGAGATGAATGGGTCTGACGGTAGCATAAAAGTACTAAAACCAGGGCTTGTCATAGGCGAGGCGCAGGGGCACTATAATAGGCTGTTTGCATCTTACACGGTATCCTACAAAGATCTGAAACAGTACAGACACGGAAACGATTTGGTTCTGCTAATAGAACGCGATGACCAAACCTTAATGTTTCATGCTATTAAAGACAAGGACAGAATAAGCAGCATAGCAAATGAGATATCTATACGGAGGGATAAACCAGTGTTCGAAGGCTCAGAAGATATATGGTATGCTTATGCTGCTACACTTGAGCTCTCTAACTTAGATAGTGGTTTGCTTAATGCCTTAGATAAAGCATATAGGGTTGCTAATGAGGGAAGCAAGGATGAAATACGCGACTATATTGTAGAGCTTGTTGAAAAGGGCAATGGCATATATGCAAAAGCAATGAAGAGCTATGACGATTACAACGCATTGCATGATATAGAAAAATTCGAAAAGGGCTTTATTGATGCGCATCTAGCCGAAGTTTACGCTCTGATAGGAACAAGAAATATGCTTTATGAATTCATTGAAGAAAGGGCAGAAAAGGATGATAGCATACTAGAATTTGTTAAAGGGATGGAGGAGAACGCATATATTAATGATTCAGTGAGCAGAATTAGGAGCGGGGTTGACCAATTCCTAGATGCAGCAAAGAAAGACTATGGCATAAACTACGAGGATTATTCCTCTATTCTGGCTGTATTAAACAACATAAGGCATCAATCGCCATAATAAATAGGGCTTAGCGCAAATCTGACGTATAAAAGGATACAAAAACCTCAAAGAAAGGTTTATGCGGAGAAACAACCTTTCTTTTGAATATTTTACTTTTGCCTTCAAAAAAGGCATAGAAGATATAAAAAAAATAAAACTATAAACTGTTGTTGTCCAATAATTCCGCTAGTTCCTATTGTTTTAAGGGATGAAAACCGAATATGGATCTGGTGGTCAATGGGCCCTTTGCGGCGGCCTTTTTGATAAGCCGGAAACGCATTTTACAGCCAGATTATTCTATTCCATTGCGTAGCCTTTTTGAAGGCGCATCGGCAAAAATAAATAACTGCAACCTTTTAATATATTGCACTGATATCCTTGCTGTGGGTCTGTAACTCAGTTTGGCTAGAGTGGCAGGCTTTTAACCTGTAAGTCGGGGGTTCAAATCCCCCCAGACCCGAGCAAACTTACCAGAATG
>JAKASM010000003.1 GCA_021819045.1 Microcaldota archaeon
AGAAGCTCCAGCAAGTTTACCGTAACTCATAATACCACAAACCGCGGCGCATCGTGTGGAGGGGGCGAGATTTGAACTCGCGGTCTCTAGATTTCTCGTCATAGCACATTGCTCGTCACTCATTATGCTTAGCATATGAGTCTAGCGCTCTAACCAGGCTGAGCTACCCCTCCTGCAAATAGATTGCAATTAAGGATTAAAAACATGCTGCACTTGCCATTCCCTGAGACTTTCCAGCCTGCGCCAAACCAATCTATGCGCAGCTACCTATACATGCTCTCCGGTTCAGCCTTGAACTTCTTTATTCTATCGGTCAGATGCTTTGGTATTGCAGGCTTTATCTCTTTCATTGCGAATTCAAAGTCGTCCTTGGATACTCCATTCCTTTTCATTCGTATAGCACGCATGCCCGCCTCCCTGCATATATTTTCTATCTCTGCTCCTGTATACCCTTCAGATTCTTTGGCGAGTTCTTCCAGGCTTACATCTTTGCCCATAGGCATGCGGTTTGTGTGAACTTTGAATATAGACAGCCTTGTCTGCTCATCCGGCATCGGTATCTCTATTATCTTATCGAATCTTCCCGGCCGCATCAGCGCTGGGTCTATCATGTCAGGTCTGTTTGTGGCGGCAAGTACAACAATGCCTTTCATGTCCTGAAGTCCATCAAGTTCTGTAAGCAGGGTATCAACAACCCTCTCTGTTACCAGCGAGTCGCCTCGGCTCCCGTCCCTCATGCTCGCAATTGAATCAATCTCATCTATGAATATTATGCAAGGGGCAGCCTGCCTAGCCTTTCTGAACACTTCTCGTGTTGCTTTCTCGCTCTCCCCCACATACTTGCTGAGCAGTTCAGGCCCTTTTATAGATATGAAGTTTGACTCCCTTTCAGTAGCAACCGCCTTCGCCAGCAGCGTCTTTCCTGTTCCTGGAGCTCCCACAAGAAGTATTCCTTTAACTGGGCGGATCCCCATCTTTTCGAATGCTTCAGGATTTTTCACAGGCATTTCTACGGCTTCTTTCAGCTGCTCCTTGACAGATGAAAGACCGCCAACATCATCCCAGTGCACATTCGGCCTCTCTACGAACACCTCCCTAAGTGCGCTCGGCTGTATACTGTTGAATGCGTTTATGAAGTCATCCATTGTCACATTGAGGTTCATCAATATCTCATTTGGTATAGATTTCTTGTCGATTATCATAGGGAGGATTTTCCTTAGTGTGCACATCGCAGCCTCTCTAGCCAATGCGGTAAGGTCGGCACCGGTGTATCCATGCGTAATGCTTGCAAGTTCATCAAGGTTGACATCCTTTAATGGCATGTTCCTGGTATGTATCTGCAGTATCTCCTTCCTGGCGTTCCTGTCCGGCACTCCTATCTCTATCTCACGGTCGAACCTTCCCGGTCTTCTAAGTGCCGGGTCTATCGCATTAGGCCTGTTTGTAGCACCTATAACTATTACCTGGCCTCTTGAGCCGATTCCATCTAGAAGCGCAAGCAGCTGGGAGACCATTCTCCTCTCAACCTCGTTCGTCGCTTCCTCCCTTTTAGGCACCATCGCATCTATCTCATCCATGAATATTATGGTTGGTGCTTTCTCCTTAGCCTCGTTGAATATCTCTCTGAGCTTTTCCTCACTTTCGCCAACAAACTTGCTTACTAGCTCAGGTCCTGATATATCTATGAAATGAGCATCAGATTCATTGGCAACCGCCTTCGCCAGCAGCGTCTTTCCTGTTCCTGGAGCTCCGAAAAGCAGAACACCTTTTGGTGGCTCTATGCCTAACCTCTCAAACAGTTCAGGGTACCTTATGGGAAGCTCAACCATCTCTCTTATCTTCTGTATCTCATTCTTCAGGCCTCCTATATCCTCATAATGCACATCCCCTATCTTTACCATAGATTCTGATATTGGTTCGGAGCGCACAACCACCTCTGTGCGCCTGCTTACCCTTACAGTGCCATGGGGAGAGGTCTGAGCAACTATAAAATTGAACACATATCCGAACATCGGTATCGGAACAACATCCCCTCTTACTAATGGTTTGTCATCAAGCTTATTCTTTGCATACTCAGCGAAATCCGGAGATATGGGGGTCCTTTGGTTTGGAGGAGGCGCAAGTACAACCTTCTCAGCATCCTTCACATCCGCTTTTGTAACAAACACCCTGTCGCCTATTCCTATCCCGAGGTTCTGCCTTATTCTTCCATCAACACGTATGAAGTCCAGGCCCTCATCCTGCTGATGCGCAGGCATTACTATAGCGGCTGTAGACCTTCTTTTGCCCTTTATTTCCACAACGTCGCCGGAACTCACCCCCAGCAGTTTCCTTGCTTTGGAATCTATCCTCGCTATGCTTTTCCCATCATCAGTGACTAGTGCGCTTGCGACCGTCAGTTCTATTCCATTTACCATGATGTTTCACATCTAGAAACTAGAAGTAGCTGTACTAAAATAATGCACATTTAGGTTTAATACCCTTTCTATTAGAAACGGTTTTTCATCTGTAGGAGACAAAAAGAGACTCAATCTTCCTCCTCGCCCTCTTCGTCCTCTTCGTCGTCTTCCCAGTCTTCTTCCTCCTCGCCCTCTTCGTCCTCTTCGTCTTCGTCTTCTTCCTCAGCTGCCATGGAAACATATTTGTCCTTCACGCAGTCACCTTATGCAACCGTATCAACGGCACGCTCAGATATGAACAAATTGGTATAAAAACCTTTCTATCAATTATTGCCTCATTCACGCCAGCAGATAGCGTGGGCATTTTAGCTTGATGCATAAAACAACCGCATAGCGATATCTCCTGCGGACTTTTATTTCTGCTCAGAAAGGCATAGGTTTTTATTAGTTTTCTACAGAAACATACTGCTTATTCCTCGACAGAAAATAGGCAATTATATTGATTTAGGTGAAATTATGACAGAAAAACCACACATGAATTTGATCTTTATAGGTCACGTAGACCACGGCAAGTCTACGACAGTCGGAAGGCTCCTCTACGAAACAGGGGCCATAACAGACAGAGATATGGCAAGGTACAAGGAAGAGGCAGCAAAAGTAAACAAACCCACTTTCGAATTTGCTTTCGTTATGGATACACTCAAAGAAGAGCGTGAACGTGGAATCACAATAGACATACAGCATAGGGATTTCCAGACCCCAAAATACTATTTTACTATAATAGATGCACCCGGCCACAGGGATTTCGTAAAGAATATGATAACAGGGGCAAGCCAAGCAGATGCAGCTGTGCTGGTAGTCAGCGCAAAGGACGGAGTTCAAGCGCAGACAAGGGAGCATGCGATACTGATAAGCGTATTAGGTGTAGGTCAGGTAATAGTAGGAATAAACAAGATGGACGAGGTAGAATTCTCCCAGCAGAAATATGAAGAGGTGAAGAAGGCTGTGGGAGATCTTCTAAAGTCGTTTGGGTTCAAACTTGACCAGATCAACTTTATACCGTATTCTGCGATGGAGGGCAGCAACGTTAAGACAAAGTCTCCAAAAACCCCATGGTATACCGGCCCCAGCCTTCTTGAGGCGCTGGACCTGCTCAAGGTTCCAGAGAAGCCAATAGACAAGCCGCTCAGACTACCGATACAGGATGTATTCAGCATATCCGGATTCGGAACAGTGCCTGTGGGCAGGATAGAGAGCGGAGTGCTAAAAGCTGGTGACCAGATCGTGATAATGCCAGGAGGAATAAAGACAGAAGTAAAAAGCATAGAGATGCACCACCAGCAGCTGCAGAAAGCAGAGCCTGGCGACAATATTGGATTCAATGTAAAAGGCATAGAGAAGAAAGATATAAAGAGGGGAGATGTAGTTGGACCTGCAAATAATCCTCCGACAGTTGCATCTGAATTTAAGGCGCAGGTAGTGGTGCTCCACCACCAAAACGTTATAGCAAGAGGCTATACTCCAGTATTCCACATACATACAGCACAGATAGCATGCACATTCACAGACATACTCGAGAGGAAAGATCCTAAAACAGGCCAGACCGTGGAGCAGAATCCGCAGACGATAAAGACTGGAGACGTGGCAATAGTCAAGATAAAGCCTACTAAGCCGGTAGCTCTGGAGAAATTCAGCGATTTTAAGCCTCTGGGCAGGTTTGCAATACGCGACATGGGAGAGACAATAGGCGCAGGCGTAATACTTGATGTCACTCCTGCAAAATGATGGAGTGAATAAATGGCCGGCACAGCAATAATAAAGCTCGTAAGCACAAACAAAAAAGATGTCGATTCTGTAGCCAATCAGATAAAGACAATAGTACAGGGCGCAAATATAAAATGCAAAGGTCCCATCCCTCTTCCTACAAAGATAATAAGCCACTCTACAAGGAAAGCGCCATCGCACCAGGGGAGCCATACATTTGAGAGGTGGCAGATGAGGTTCCATAAGAGGCTGCTTGAGATAGACGGCAGCGAACAAGCGCTTAGGCAGATAATGAGGATACCTGTGCCTGACACTGTGCAAATAGAGATAAGCCTAGCAGGCTGATGCGCAGAATCTATGGGTGCTGCCAAAGTCTCTCGATTCTTACGATACAGATATCTTATAAATTTATCAATTCATAGACCGAAAACCCGCACGCTTTAGCGGTCCAGGCTCAGCAAGCCCGCCTGCATATATCCCAAAGGAAGCTGCTTTCTGAGCAAGAACCAGACTTTATGGGCAGAATCGAGATTCGGGAAAAGCTCAAGCGCCTATCTTGCATTATTCTTTATCAGCGATATCTTCTTTAGGAGATCCATCTCCCCTTCATTTATTAGGTTAGCAAACTCCCCTTTCAGCAGCCTTTCATCGCTGTCCGTAACTCTTGTATATAGGACCATCCCCACCTTCACCTGCCTGCCAAATGTGGGCTCGTCCATGGATATGGCTACACTGTCGCCCGCCTTGGCAAGCTCTAATGGGGATTTTTCGTTCTGTATGCCCTTTATCTTTCCGATTACCTCGCCAGCATCGTTCATGAGAAGCCAGCCGACCTTTATCCTCCCTTCAAGGACACTTACCCCGAATATGGCAGGGTGTGAGACCCTGAAGCAGCTGTTGGGCAGGATCTCAACCTTGCCTGGGAATACTATCCTGCTTTCTGCTTTGCTCAATGTGCTCTTCTGCTTCTCATCCACGAATAGCTTATAGTCATCAAGTATCTTGTAGATTATATCTCCATGTATTATCTTTATGCCGCTGTCAAATGACGCAGACTTCGCATCCTCCTCTATAGGGACATTGAATGCAAGGACAGCCGAGTAGATAGGATTTTCTGCAAGCTGCGCGAAAGCGTCTACAATGTCCCTTTTTGTAACGCTGCCAATGCCCTTCTTGCTTATCTTGAAGCCAGCCGCCTCTATAAGTTTTGAAAGAGCCTCAAGGCTCCCAATCGAATCTGTCTTCAGCACCACCCCTTTCTTGTCTGTCTTGAATATACCCCCTATTTCGGATTTTATATCCGATGAGTAGTCTCCCTGCACAACTTGCATAACTGGAGAGCCAGGCAGCGCGTCATCAAGTCCTGTGCCGCTTATCTTGACTCCTGATGCCGCACTTACAGAGCCCACGCTGACAAAACTGCTTGAACTTTCCCTTATTTCCTGCAGCGGTTTTGTCTTTAGCAGCGCCTTTATTTTTGCAGTCCCTACTCCAGATGCAGTCGCAAATGCTATAGTATCGTTTGTCCTGAGAGAGCCATCATAAAGTATTACATCTATTGTGGTGCCAAGGCCCCGCACCTCCTTTTTCTCCAGAATTGTACCCCTGCCCGGGCCCTTCACCTCTATGTTAAGGCGCATCTCAAGGTATCTCTGGGAAAGGCCGGTTGCAACCATGAGCAGTTCGGCTATCCCCTCACCGGTCTTTGCGCTGAGAGGGACTATCGCAATTTCCTTCTGGAAGTTTTTAACCCTGTCGAAGCGTTCGCTGTTGAAGCCCAGCTCGCTCACTCTGCCGATAAGCTCGAATATGCTGTTCTCAAGGGATTGCTGCACTCCGGCGCTCTGCTTTTGAAAAGCTTCCATAAAGCTTTTTGAGCCGGTCGCAATCCAACCTGTCAGCAGGTCTATCTTATTAGCTGCTATTATGAATGGGGTTTTGTACTCTTTGAGTATAGTTACAGCCTCTATCGTTTGAGGCTCAAACCCTTTTGTTATGTCAACAACAAGTATCGCCAGGTCGGCTACACTGCCTCCCCGCTTCCTAAGGTTTGTGAATGCCTCGTGCCCAGGCGTATCTATAAAAAGCAGACCCGGTATTGTAATATTTACTCCCGCACTGTCAAGCATCTTGCCGCATATCCTTTTGATTACGTCTAAGGGGACCTCGCTAGCTCCTATGTGCTGCGTTATTCCACCAGCTTCCTTAGCTGCCACGGCGGTATTGCGGATACGGTCAAGGAGCGCCGTTTTGCCATGGTCTACGTGCCCCATCACCACTATTATTGGTTGCCTTATCATCTAAACCACAAATAGAAATGTTAGATATGTATCCGTATAAGGATTTAAAGCTGTTTTTAATCAAAAAGTGCTTATGGCCATTCATCCAAAATGCATAAAATCTTAAACATCCGCCATCGTAATAACTCATTCATATAGTGGAATATACACGAACTGCGAGATTACGCCGCATGCGAATAGATAAAGATATAAACTCATCAAGAAATATGCTCAACAGAGCCAGGGCGTGCTTGCCCTAAGTAACGCTCAGTGAGAGTGCAATAAGTCGAAATGAGGCAACACTCGTGAAACCGAGAACATACTCCTGCAGAGGAGGAAGCCTCGCACTACAGCCTAAGGAGGATGTCACAACTTCAACATCTATTAATTTTGCTGAACATAATGAAAGTGATTTTATGGAAAGAACTTTAGTATTGATAAAACCAGAAGCAGTAAAGCGAGCAATTTCAGGCAGGATAATAAGCAAGTTAGAGGATGCTGGGCTGAAAATTGTGGCTATGAAAATGATTGTGCCAGACAGGAAACTGGCTGAAGCACACTATCCGTTGGATAGGGAATGGTGTGAAGCACTCTGGAAGAAAACAAAAGAGGCATACGATGCGAAAGGCCAAAAGCTAAGCCTTAACGCAATGGAACTAGGTAAGAAGATAAGAGGAAATCTAATAAACCATATTTCAAATAAACCAATAATTGCAATGGTCCTAGAGGGCAACGGTGCAATCTCTTTTACAAGAAAGATAGTCGGTGCAACATCTCCAGAGAAGGCAGACCCCTCAACTATAAGAGGTAGTTTTTCCATAGATTCCTATGCAAACGCAGACAGAAATGGCAGACCTGTCCTCAATCTTGTACATGCGTCAGACAGCGTAAAAACAGCAGAGAGCGAGATAAGGGTATGGTTTAAGAAAAATGAGATATTTGACTATAAAACTGCGCAGCAAGATTTTATATACTAGCTTCTGTACTTTAGTTCATCGCTCATCATTTCAGGAGTCCACATGGGATCCCAAACGAGATCCACATCAACTTTGCTAACTCCAGGCAACGCCTCCAACCTTAGTTGCACATCTGCAAGTATTATGCTTGTGACAGGGCACATCGCGCTGGTCATCGTCAGAGTTACCTTGACGCTGCCATCTGGATTTATCTGTATACCCTGTATAAGGCCTATATCTACTATGTTGGATCCCAATTCGGGGTCCTGGCACATAGACAATGCCTGGACGACCTCCTTCCTAGTCAGCAATGAATCACGTAATATATACTCTGTAAAAGTATAAAAAGAGATGCAGGGAAGGCGACCGGTTTGACTTCAAATTCAGCATATGCCTGATTAGCATATAAAAATAAGGGTTTATATATCTAATCTACCAAGTAGTAGCAGTTTGAAAGGAAGGAAAGCAAGCTTATTCTACAATACCTAGGGTTCATGTCCGAATAAGCGGTTTCCGCTCTAGACGGACTTACAATCAAGAAAGGTAAGCATATGGAAGGTTTCGAAAAATTCTCCTTAAAGAAGGAAATAATGGAAGCAATAAGAGAGATAGGCTTTAACGAGCCTACCGAAGTTCAGGCAAAGGCAATACCAGAAATACTCGCAGGGAAAGATGTAGTTGTAAGGTCCAAGACAGGATCCGGAAAGACCGCAGCCTTTCTAATACCGATACTGCAGAACCTCCATCACCACCAGGGCCATGGGGTTGAGGCGCTAATAGTGGCCCCGACAAGGGAACTCGCATTGCAGATAGAGAGCGTAGCAAATAAGCTTGCTAAGTTTACAGGGGTAAAAACTACAGTAGTCTATGGAGGGGTCTCCACAATGCCTCAGGCAGAGAGGATTAGGCATGGCGCAAGGATAGTAGTCGGCACTCCTGGCAGGATAATAGATCTTATGGAGCAAAGGCATCTGGATCTCAGCAGGGTAAAGTTTGCAGTGTTGGATGAAGCAGACATAATGCTCGATATGGGCTTTATAGATGATATAAGGCTGATACTCAGCAAGACCCCGAAGTCAAAGCAGACAATGCTGTTCTCTGCAACAATGCCGCAGAAGATAATAGACATAGCCAGGGAGCAGATGAGGGATAGTATAAACATAGGAGTGGGGGATGAGGAGCAGCTTGCCGTTACCTCTATTGAGAATCTTTATACTGTGGTAGACAATTCATATAAATTCTCCACTTTACTGGCATACCTGAGCGAGAGATCTCCAAAAAAGTCTGTAGTATTTGCAAGGACGCAGAGAAGCGCAGACATTTTATATCGGCTGCTGAAAGATCAAGGGTATAATCCCGTGCTCCTGCATGGGGGAATTACGCAAGCCAGGAGGGAGATTGCAATGGGATCGTTCAGGAGGAACGAGAACGGCATGCTCATAGCGACAAATGTCGCAGCCAGAGGAATCGATGTAAAAGATATAAGCGATATAATAAACTTCGATGCTCCAGACGAGCCAACAGTGTATATACACAGGATAGGAAGATCAGCAAGAATGGGAAAGAACGGAAGGGCATTCACGATATTCTCAAGGGACCAGCACGGCCTCATAGGCGCAATAGAGAGGTTTGCCGGAGTCAGCATGCGCAGGATAGATGTGGATAGTAGAAAGTTCGGAAGGATAAATTATGGAGAATATATACGGGCGTCAAAAGGCTACAGCGAAATTAGGCCTAGAAGATGGGAAGGCCGAGAGGATATGCATGCAGGGCAGAGAGGATATGGCGCGCATGGCAGCAGGGAAAGATATGGACCAAAGCACCACGGAGAGGGAAGGTTTAGGCCCAGGTTTCAGAAAAGGTATGGGGGTAATAGAAAATAAGATCTAATCCGGCTGTGCTGCGGATAATGTTGGACGCGAAATTGAGCCCAGGCTTCAGAGCCCTGAGAGGGCAGGCCGATATCAAAGCCAAATCCTAAACGCCATGCAACGCAATCGCAGATTTGATCAGTACTTCAATAGTATTCGCATCGCTTATTTTATCCTTTTTATTATAAGGACCTCGCTAAATATGTTTGGCACGTCTAGTTCATTAAACTCCCTTGTTTTGAATTTTTTTCCACCATATGAAAATGTTTTCTTAGCATAGATATCTATTCCTTCTTTATCGAAAAAGTCCCAAAAGTTGCTTATGGAAAAGCCACTCGTTTCCAGCGTGTCGCCAACATTGAGGCGCATTATTGCTTTTTTCACGTACCTTTTCAGTATGTCCAGAGTTACCTGCCCCGTAGGAAGCTTTATCCTATCATAAACCTTTGCCCTGAGGCGTTTAACTCTAAAATATAAGCCCGGAGAGGGCAGTCGTAGTAGCGGTTACCTTTGCCTCTGTTTTTGACATCGGTATCACCATGAAGTATATATACCTCGTATTTATATAAAAGCATCCATGGAATCCGAGAAGCCAAGTTTTACTCTCGTAAAGCGAAGAATTCACAAGGTTGTAGCTAGGGATCATACGAGGGTAATAAAGCTAGGAAACGGGCAGTTTATCGTTACTATACTCAGGGAGCTATGCCGCTGGAAGCACGTCAATAAAGGAACGCTCTTAAAATGGCAAGACGGCGGTGGTAATAGGCTTATTGTGGAGGTAATGCCTGATAACAGCGGTTAAATAAAGGCTATTTTTAACCGCAGATTTTGCTATATAAGAGGTATAAGGAGGTATACCACATATACATTGTTTAAACAAGTGTATCTCTGGTATATCATTTAAACATGCTATGGGTGTGCAGGCAGCCATGCACTAAGCGTTGGTTATAACCGCTATTTCTTACCCTTCCTGACCTGTTTATTAGGGGAATTTGCCTGCTTTACAGAACCTGCTTCTAGGACTGCTTTAAAATCGTAGTCAGGTTTCTGGTATGAAGTCTCGACCCCCATCGTTGTCGAAGTAAGCCCAGTAGGATTTGCCCGATAATTATTTTGCTGGTCTATAAATGATTTCCAGATTATCTTTAATGCAAATTCCCATCCTTTCCCTTGATCGTAGAATAAGTCAAATATCGGCTCTGAGTCTATATTAGAAAGATAGTCGAGTTGGGTAAACCCAATAATCTTCACAACAGAGGACATTGGCATTATAGTCATAGGCGTTGGAGCAAATTTGTGGTCTTTCAAGCTAAATGCTTCATTAGGTTCTGGTATGGGTACACTATCTAAGTCCATTTGTTGATGGTAGAATGCCTTATTATTGGACAATATTAAACCAAATCTAAGTGCCTTTGTATGAACTCCTGTGTTTGCTACCGAAAGAGGTAGAATTAATACATCGTTCTTAATTCCACCAAGATACTGAGTAGCACCGATAAAGGTTGGTCTCGAGAAGATTAACTTGCCATTTCGCATGTACTGATAAAAGAACGTGAACAAAGACACCATAAAGGCTGCAATAGCAACAACTGCAACAGAGTTGTTTACAATATATGTTATAATGCCCATATAATTCAACTTTATTTAGACCTATCTCTTCTCTAACGTCATACTAAACTCTTGATTAAGAAATTCAGCAAGACTCAAGCATTCGATATTATATTCTTTAGCGATCGCTGGTATATGGGTATCTTTAGTTTTGGTTTCGTCAGTTATTATTGTTTTTATAGTTAAACTTCTACTAGAATTTCCCAAAGCAAGAGCTATAACAAATGGATCAGCCCATTCACCACTTTTACTCACTGCTATCCAATTAGAATGTTTCTGCATTATTTTTGTTACGATTCTTATATGGAAGTTAGTAGTCTTCAGAAACATTGTGCTATTCGATCTTACCCAATTTCCAAATCTGTCTGGGTTAGGTAATAGGTGCAATTCTTTCCGCACTTGCTCTGGAGCAATTAACTGCCTATTTTTACACATTAAACCCATTTGTTCTAAGATGGGCTCAAATAACTTACCTAAAGGTATTACGTGCTTCTGGACTTCAATTAATGAACTAGTATCTATAACGTATTCACTATTTGTCAAATACTCACGTTAGGTCTCGATGTATTTTTCATATGCTTTGATACCTATCCCCAAATAATCTAGGGCTTCAGCAGTAGTTATTGCTCTCTTATTTGCGTTTTCTTTTATTAAATTCACAAATGCCTTTCCTCTGGCATTGATCTTCTTTTTAGCAATAGCTGGGTGTACTAATTTAGCTTTCAAGCCTTCTTTGATTGTTAAAGCCTCTTTTCGTTTTTTAGCTGTAAGTGCTATCTCTTCTATCTTCTCTAGTTTTTCCTTATATGCTTTCTTATAGTTGTCATAATAATATGGCTTGTTTATTATATGTAGGTTATAAAGTCTGAAGAGAGAAGCTGCTTTGCTTACCTTGTATTTTCTACGCATATGGGCAAGTAACTTATCTACGTTGCCTCCCTCATACTTAAAGTCCTTTTCTATCGCTTCTTTGGGCAATAAACATGTAGCCGCAAATTCATTACACCAGTTTTCAGTTTTGGCTTCTGTGCTTTGTGATTCTAAGTATTTCTCTTGAAGACACATACCATTTTCACGAAGCAAGACATGAGCATATTCATGCATTAGTGTGAAGATCCTAGCTTCTGGTATATCCTTAGAGTTTACAACAATTACAGATGGATTTGTTGAGAGGGCAAATCCTCTAAAGTCATTTATTGGTGCATCTAAGAGAAATACAAATATATTTTTACTTTCTATCTGTTCTCTTAGTCTCCTAAACAAGTCTTTCGAATCAATAGATGATTGTTGCAATACTTCAAGATTTAAATCGGCTCTTACTGATGAAGATAACCTATTCATATCCTCTTCCATATCTATTTGGTTTACTTTAGGATTCAATTCTTTGTTTAAATTTTCTAGTAGCTCCTTGCTTATCATTTGCAGTCTTAATATTTCCCTTCTGCCCACCACAGCCTGTCTAGGAATTTCGCCATTGTTAACTAGTCTGAAATTGGATATCTTTTGTTCTTTAGGCGGCTCAGGAATCAAAAATGCAGCTAGGGGCCTTTTAAGGACGTTTGCCAGCTTCTTTAGTTCTCTTAGGTTGGGTTTCTCACTCCCGTCTAGCCATTTCTGAAGCTTGTTAGTACTTAGAGATTTACTTAAAGTCTTCGTATCTCTGCCGTCATTCTCTATGAGCCATCTAAGTACTGCTGGATTTATCATTATTGAGTCATATTCACTCGTTTTCATATAATTACACTATTGAATTTTTAATCGTAATATCTAATAACTGCGCTAGTGTTTTCCCACTATCAATTACTGGTTTACCTATTCTATATCTTAAATTATTCTTATCAAAATCTACTATTATGTCATTATTCGAAGTTGATTCTTGCTCAAAGCCTTTAACTTTGCCCACTCTGCTTTTCAGTTTTTCTCCAATATCCATAATAAATCTAGCCCTTTCTTTTATTATATATTCATTTATAGTTTCTTGATCCGCTAAGTCCACGATAGCTAAAATAAATCGATCTCCGTTCTTTATTGCAAAATCGGCTTGTGTAGGGGTCATTTTAAATGAGTTGTGTGTGGATGACTTAATCTCGATCAGGAACTTTCCTAGCTCTAAGCCCTTCTCTTCGCCACCCTCTACAAAGTCATTTTCTATTTCATAATCACTGCCTATCCCTGTTCGTTCTACCTTTAAACCGTGAGATTCTAGAACTGCCTTCATTACTTTTTCTACACCCTCACCTACTGCTCTGTTTCTTTTTGCGGATTCGCTATTGCTTATCTGGGCAATAATGCCATTTATTACAGTGTCAGGGTCGTCCTTTAGTGAGTCCTCCAATTTGCTTAGTTTTTCCGAGTCCGCCCCTATTGCAGATATCAGTGAAACAGTGATATTATCTACGCTTCTTTTACTCGATTCATTTGGTAAGGTTGCCTTGATTAAATCTGCAATACTTATGCCCAAAGCATGTAATAATTTTATCGCATTTTCAGTTTTACACATGCTTTCCAATTCAGATGCTTCTGGATTCTTGAGTAGTAATGATAATGACTTGATACTGAGTTCTCCACTCTTGTTCCTTCCCATATTTACCCATTGTCTACCCCCTCCTCCTATCCTAGAAAACCAAAAAGCCTTCCTTATCTTATGCTTTTTTGAGCAACTACAATTTACTTGTTCGAATTCGTCCCAGCTTGTATCTTTTACAATAACATACTCGAATAAATATTTTAAGAACTTTATCGATTTTTGTGAACTATTTCTACATGTGTCTAGTATTCCTTTATCCTTTTTTCCTATAAATGCTATATCACTTAATTCTACATTGTCTATACGGTGATCTACATCCCCATTAGAATTGTATATTTGTATCTCTTCTGGGTCTAGTAATTGCTCAATTTCACCGCTATTCAGTGACCCAGTTGTTTTAGTGAGCGTGTCCAACAAGATAAATCCTTCCTCACTGAGTCGTGTCCAATATCCTTGTTCTTTTATAAGTTCACAGTACTTAGTATTCATAACAAATTCTGGTGGGAATATATCATGGTAAGCTTCTGCTCTTTTATCCCATAATGGTGGGGGGCATATGGGTTTCTCATCTTTTTTATTATCTAACATAATAGATGAATCGTCAGAAACTATTACTGGAAATCCTTGTAGCTCCTCAATTCTATTATTTTGCACCAACCATTTCAATAGTTCAGCATTGGCTAAAAAGTAAGTGTCTGTCTTGCTTATCTTTTTATTTTTATCTATGATAAGGGATAATGTTTCTCCTAGCTCTTTTTTACCGATAGAGCTTTTCG